>NZ_ABCK01000018.1 GCF_000170755.1 Lentisphaera araneosa HTCC2155 | reverse complement strand
AGTAATCGCAGCTGGCAACTAGTTAATATGATCATTGCGCTTGACGCAATGGGCGGAGATAATGCTCCACAGGAAATTATCTCCGGAGCCATTCAGGCTCTCGAGGAAATCCCCGCCGACGTTTCATTCAAACTCGTCGGGGATGAATCCCTCATACAATCTGAGCTCGACAAATACCAAGTTGACCTCTCAAGATTTTCGATAGTCCACACTAGTGAAGTAGTCACTATGGACGATCCCCCCACCGCAGCTATTCGCGGTAAAAAAGACTCCTCCATCGCTATAGCCGTTAAATTGGTTAAAGAAGGCGAAGCTGACGCATTAGTTTCAGCTGGGAACACAGGCGCTTCAGTCGCTTGCTGCGTCCTCAAACTTGGTCGCTTACCAGGCATCGATCGTCCCGCAATTGCAACCGTCATCCCTGCCCCACACGGCAAATTTGTTTTACTCGACTCGGGCGCTAACGTGGACTCGAAACCCGAAATGCTGAATCAGTTCTCCATCATGGGAGAAATTTACGCAAAAGCTATTCTCGAACTCGAATCTCCACGTGTAGGTCTCTTTTCAAACGGTAGCGAAGATGGCAAGGGCAACGAAGTCACGAAAGCAACATTTAAGCTACTCAAAGAAAACGACTACAACTTCATCGGCAATGTTGAAGGCACTGACTTGTTTAAGGATAAAGTAGACGTAGTAGTTTGTGATGGCTTTATTGGTAACCTCGTTTTAAAAAGTTGTGAAGGTATTGCCAAGGGGATCTCTGGCATGCTTAAAGAAAACATTAAGAAGAGACAAGTTCGAAAAGTTGGCTACGCCCTCTCGAAAGGTGCTTTTGATGAACTCAAAGAAAAAACTGACTCGCGCGCCACTGGTGGAGCCCCACTCTTAGGCGTCAACGGAATTTTCATCAAAGCCCACGGCAGTTCAGATTCATACGCTCTGAAAAATGCACTGAAAGTAGCTCACGAACTCACTCAAAAACAAATCAATAAACAAATTATTGCAGGAATTGAACAGGAGGCTTAAGATGAAAGGTATTAAGATTATTGGCACAGGTAAATACGCCCCTGAAAATATCGTCACTAATGATGATTTAGCTGAGACGGTTGAAACTTCACACGATTGGATCGTCACTCGAACAGGTATCGAGCAGCGCCATATTGCTGCCGACGACAAGCCACGTCTGACCTCTGTGTACCCGCTGCACAAAATGCTCTTAGCGATGCTGGCATCACTGCTGATGATCTCGATCTTATCATCGTAGCAACTCTCTCTCCTGATAAACCTTTCCCTAATACAGCGACGATCTTACAAAGAAAAATCGGCGCCATGAATGCGGCGTGTTTTTCAATTGAAGCTGCCTGCACAGGTTTTGTCTATGCAATGGAAGTCGCCTCTTCAATGGTTCGCTGCGGCAATTATAAATACGCTTTAGTTATCGGCGCTGAAAAACTCAGTTCACAAGTCAACTGGTCGGATCGCAACACCTGCGTTCTCTTCGGCGATGGTGCTGGGGCTGCTGTCATTGAAAGTGTTGATGAAAAAGATAATTCTTTACTCAACTCTATACTCGCATCTGATGGCACCCACGAAGAATTACTTCACACCGCGATCGGTGGATCAGCGACTCCCGCAACTGCAGATAATCTAGAAGACCCAGGACGCTACCTGCAAATGCAAGGTCGCGAAGTCTTCAAACTCGCTGTCACCAACATGGCAAACTCAGTTAAGAAAGCTTTAGAAGAAGTTAACCTAAGCGTTGACGACATCGACTGGCTCATCCCCCACCAAGCTAACGTACGTATTATCAGTGCTGTGGGTGATAAAGTGGGCATTGCAAGTGAAAAAGTTTTTGTTAATGTTCAAAAATACGGCAACACCTCGGCCGCCACTATCCCCATCGCCCTCGACGAACTCGCTCGTAGCGGCGAACTCAAACGCGGCCAAATCCTCGTCTTTGTCGCCTTCGGTGGTGGCTTCACTTGGGGTGCAACGGTTTTAAAATACTAAATCCAAGAAAGGAAAAATCATGAGCGTAAAAGATAAAGTTTGTGTAGTAACTGGCGGTTCACGTGGAATCGGTCTCGAAATCTGTCGTCGTTTACTCGCTGACGGTGCAAAAGTCGCCCTCATTGGCACAAGAGAAGAAACAGCTCAAAATGCTGTAACTGAACTCGGCGCTCCTGCGGATCAAGTAAAAGGTTATGCACTCAACGTTGCTGATGGCACGGCTGTAAGTGAAGTTTTTACACAGATCCTTAGCGATTTTGGTCAAGTTGACGTTCTCGTTAACAACGCTGGCATCACTCGTGACACACTTATGATGCGCATGAAAGAAGACGATTGGGACCTCGTTATGGCGGTCAATCTCAAAGGTGCTTTCAACTGTACAAAAGCTGTTATGCGTCCCATGATGAAATTGCGCAAAGGTCGTATCATTAATATTTCCTCAGTTGTTGGCCTTACGGGCAACGCTGGCCAAGCTAACTACGCCGCCTCAAAAGCTGGCCTCATTGGCTTCACAAAATCAAGCGCCAAAGAACTTTCCAGCAGAAACATCACTGTTAATGCTGTAGCTCCTGGCTACATCGCAACTGAAATGACAGATGCCGTCTCTGACGCAGCACGCGAAGCTTTCCTCACAAACATCCCATTGGGACGTGCTGGTGAAGCCAAAGAAGTCGCTGCAATGATCGCCTTTTTAGCCTCAGACGAGTCTGCATATATCACTGGTCAAACATTTAATGTTGACGGTGGTTTGGTTATGCAATAGCGTTTGCATTTTTAATACATGCAATCATTTTAACACGTTCACAAAACAAACTAATACAAACTTAGGAGAAGAGTTATGTCTTCAACAGCCGATAAAGTTATCGAAGTAATCTGCGAAAAACTCAGCGTAACTGCTGACCAATGCCTTCCTGAGGCTAAATTCATCGACGATCTCGGTGCCGATTCACTCGACACAGTAGAACTCGTTATGGAACTCGAAGAGCAGTTCAACGTAACTATCCCAGACGAAGTAAGCGAAAACATCCTCACGGTTGGCGACGCGATTAAATTCGTTGAAGAAAACGCTTAATTAAATTTATTTACGGCAGCAAAAACTATGGAATTAAAACGCATCGTTATCACTGGCACAGGTGTAATCTCACCCGTCGGTAATACTACCCAGGACTTCTGGTCTGGACTTCTCTCCGGAAAAAGTGGCTTGGATACTATTAAAGGCTTCGATACTGAAGGTCACCGCTGTACTATCGCTGGCGAAGTTAATGACTTCGAACCGACGCAGTACATGGAACCTGCAGTAGCCAAAAAAATCGATCGTTTCTGCCAGTTTGCAATTGCTGCCTCAAACGAAGCTGTGGAAGAGGCGGGTCTCAAAGACTCGTCGATTCCTGCAGAACGCATCGGCGTTCTCATTGGTTCGGGTATTGGCGGTTTAGCTACTCTCGAAGAAGAAGTAGAAAAACTCGTCACTAAAGGCCCCCGCCGCGTTTCTCCTATGCTCATTCCCAAGATGATTGGTGACATGAGCTCGGGAATCGTTTCAATCCATCATGGATTTAAAGGCCCCAATTTCACTGCAGTCTCTGCCTGTGCATCCTCAACTCACTCGATCGGAGAATCTTTCTGGATCCTTCAACGCGGTGATGCTGACGTGATCATTACAGGTGGTGCCGAAGCTGCAATTACTCCCGTTGGCATGGCTGGTTTCGCTTCTATGCGTGCAATGTCAACTCGCAACGATGATCCCCAAGGTGCAAGTCGCCCATTCGATAAAGACCGTGACGGTTTTGTGATGGGTGAAGGTGCTGGTATCCTCGTTATGGAAACACTCGAAAGTGCTCAAGCTCGTGGAGCTAACATCATCGCTGAATTTATTGGTTATGGTGCAACTGCCGACGCTAATCACATCACTTCTCCTGCCGACGACGGTTCAGGTGCTGCTGCTGCGATCACAATGGCTATGAAGCACGCAAAAATTGATGCATCAGAAGTGAGCTACATCAACGCACACGGAACTTCAACCCCGATGAATGATAAGTTCGAAACACGTGCGATTAAATCTGTCTTTGGCGACAAAGCTCCAAACATTCCTATCTCTAGTACAAAATCAATGACTGGTCACGGTCTTGGTACTGCTGGCGCTTGGGAAACTATTGTTTGTGCCCTTGCTGTTAAAAACGATAAAATCCCTCCCACTATGAACTACACGACTCCAGACCCGGAATGTGACCTTGATTACGTTCCCAATAAGTCTCGTGAGTGCACTGTTGATGTTGCCCTCAATATCAACCTTGGTTTTGGTGGTCACAATGCAACTGGTTTAGTAAGGAAGTTCAAATGAAATCAAAAGCTCTTATCGCGACGTTCTTTTTAGCTGCACTTAGTTTTTCTTGTGCAAATGACCCACAAATTGCTAGCCATGGCCTCCCAGCTATGGAACAATCATGGGCTGAAGCCATTCAGGCGTCTTACCCTGACTGGAAAGCTCCTAGCTACGCACCGATCGACCAGTAAGGAGCTCGGCCGACTTGTTTCGGCCACATCATGAACATCTCTATACAGTCTGATACAGATAAATACACATTAGCTGAGACCAAGCACATAGAAGACATTGCGCTTTATTTATGTGATCACTGGGGTCTCAGTAAAAAACACTGCTCACTTAACATAAGCTTCACTGATGACGCGGGTATCGAACCCGTCAACGTTCAGTTCCTTCAACACGAGGGAGCTACGGATGTCATTAGCTTCGATTACCTCGATGATTACGAAGAAGAGTTTGCCGACGAAGACGACCCCTTTGTCCTCGGCGAATTACTCATTTCCCTAGAAACTGCACAAAGCCAGGCTCAGACTTACGACTCATCTTTTAATGATGAAGCCCTGCTTTATGTAGCCCATGGTATTCTTCACCTCTGCGGTTTCGACGATCATCAAGAAGATGATATTAAAGCTATGCGTGATGCAGAAGCCCAATCCATGAAACTCATTAAAGAGCACTTCCCGAATGCAAGGATTATTGCCTAATGGGAATGCTTATTTTAGTCGGCCTTTTGGCTCTCGCTTGCTGGACAGGCGCTTGTCGATCTTCATTGCGCAAGCTCACTGGTGGGATACTCCGTACACTAGAAGACAAGACGCAAAAAAACTGTCAATACATCAATGACAATCGCCCAAGATTTGGTTTTGTTTTACGTGCTTCTAGTTTCACCTTTACTACAAGTTACACACTTGTTGCCCACAAAATTTTCATTTTAGACGGCGCCAAAAATACCCGTACCGAAGATATCGCCTATTTTGCCTTAGTTATGGTACTCTATCTCCTCACGCGAGAAGTACTGGGATCTATTTGGACTCGAAACTTTGGCATAACGATCCTTAGCAACTCTTTAGACATCCTCAAAGTTCTAAACATCATTCTCCTGCCTTATATCACAGTTGTCCTTAGCTTGCACAATAAGCACGAGGCTCGTCTCGAAGAGAGCGATAACAACACAACCAAGGCCTCAGCGGAAGACGAAATTTTATCTCTCGTAGAAGAAGACGAAGAGAACGATGATGAAGACTCAATCGAAGATGAAGAAGCCCGTATGATCAAAGGTGTTTTTAATTTGGATGACACCAGTATTCGAGAAGTCATGACACCTCGAACTTCGATCACTGGAGTCGAAAAAGAAACTCCACTTGAGGAAATCAAAAAACTCTTCATCAGCAGTGGCTATAGTCGTCTCCCCGTTTACGATGAGAAACCCGACCAAATCATCGGCCTTGTCTACGCCAAAGATTTCTTGGACTACAGTAAAATTTGCCAATCCAAACTTAATGACTTACTTCGTCCTGTAGAATTCGTTCAAGAAACTGAAACCCTTGACCTCAGCCTTCCTAACTTTCGTAAAAAGAAAATTCATCTCGCTATTGTACAAGACGAGTTTGGCGGAACCGCTGGCTTAGTCACAATGGAAGACCTCTTAGAAGAAATTGTCGGTGAAATCCACGATGAATTTGACACTGAAGAAGTGAGCCAAATTCAAATTCAAAGGCCAGGCTTTGCGATCATTGATCCTCGGGCTACGATAGATGATATCAACCAAGCTTTAGACAGTGCAATCCCGGATGAAGAATACGACACAATTGGCGCTTACATCTTTAACCTTACGGGCGATATTCCCACAGCCAAAACTGAAGTAGACTGTGAATTTTTTACTGCCACGATTCTTGAAGCTGATGAAAGAAATATCATCAGCCTCAGCTTAGAAGTTAAAGCTAAAAGCGAAGATGACTAAAGCTTCTCTAATCGCACCACGATAAACTTCGACATCGGTGTAAAACTACGTTTCGCATGATCGCTTAAGCCCACCAAGGGATTTGTCTCTGGGAAGTAAGCACCCGCACAATTCTGCGGTATATCATATTTCACTGGACGGAAACCTTCCACAGATCTCTGAACTCCATCACTCGCGTAACTGGTGATTCTGACCGAGTCACTTTCTGTGAGGCCAAAATTTTTCATATCCGTCTCATTTAGAAAAATGACTTTACGCTCATTCTTGATCCCACGATAGCGATCATCCATGCCATAGATCGTCGTATTATATTGATCATGAGAGCGCATAGTCATTAGCCTTAACTGACCTTCTTCAAGGTTGTGTGCAGGAAGTTCATTTGAAATGAAACGTGCTTTATCTGTTGCCGTTTTCCATTCGCGAAGGCGTGCCGAATTGCGTAAGTGAAAACCACCTGGCACCTGAATCTTTTTGTTATATTGATCAAATCCAGGTATAACAGCCTCAATTTTATTACGTATATTTGCGTAGTTCGCAATCAATCCATCCCAGTCAACTTTCTCGCTACCAAACAAAGCTTTTGATATCCCCGCAACAATGGCAGGCTCAGATTTTAAAGATGTGGATGCCGGCTCATTACTACCTGTGGAAGCGTGTACCATGGACATCGAGTCCTCAACCGTCACACTCTGTAAGCCAGAAGCTTGAAGATCTTTTTCCGAACGGCCAATACAAGGCAATATTAAAGCTTTCTTCCCATGAATCACATGACTCCTATTGAGGTGAGTCGAAACATGCACCGTCAATTCACAAGATTGCATGGCTTTAAAAGTCTTTTCTGTATCGGGCGTAGCAGAGGCGAAATTACCGCCCATACCGACAAATACCTTAGCCTCACCTTTCTCCATTGCTTCGATAGCGTGTACCGCACTTAAACCGTGTTTACGTGGCGCAGTAAAATCGAACTCTTGCTCTAACTTCACTAAAAAATCTTCTTTGGGGAATTCTGTAATCCCTACTGTACGGTCGCCCTGAACATTACTATGGCCACGTACCGGGCAGGCGCCTGCTCCTTCTCTACCAATATTGCCCTTGAGCAACAATAAGTTGATTACTTCCTGAATATTGGCTACGCCATGACGGTGCTGAGTTAGCCCCATCGCCCAACAAGCAATGACACGATCAGAATTTGCATAGACTTCCGCAGCCTCGATGATTTGCGCCTTCGGCAAACCCGATTCACGTAAGATTTCCTCCCAAGAAACTGACTCAACGAGGGCCTTGTATTCATCAAAACCGGAGCAATGCTCCTCAATAAACGCCTCATCTAATTTCACTCCACTCTCAAAGAGGTGCTTAATCATTCCGCGAATCGCCGCTAAATCACCCCCAATGAGGGGCTGGTAATAATGACTCGAAATGGGACTCACTTTATTAAGTCCCATGCCAACGGGATCCTGAGGGTGAATAAAACCTTTAAGCCCCGCTTCAACGAGCGGATTAAAACTCAAAATCTTACAACCACGCTTGGCGGCAGTTTGCAGTTCTGCTAGCATTCTCGGGTGATTGGTGCCTGGATTCTGCCCAAAAACATAGATTGCATCAGCTTTTTCAAAATCGTCTAAAAGCACGGTACCTTTACCAATGCCAACACTTTCTCCCATACCCACGCCCGTCGACTCATGACACAAATTGGAGCAGTCGGGGAAGTTATTCGTCCCATACATACGCCCCATGAGCTGATATAGGAAGGCGGCTTCATTAGAAGTTCGACCAGAGGTATAAAAAAGAGCCTCGTCGGGATTATCTAAAGCCTTCAATTCTTTTGCGATGATCGCAAAGGCATCGTCCCAAGAAATGGGCTCATATTTGTCGCTTAAATCATTATACACAAAGGGCTCGGTCAAACGCCCTTGATCTTCGAGTTTAAAATCTGACCACGACTGCATTTCCGTCACGGTATGATTCATAAAAGTTGCGGAACTCGCGCGTTTTTTTGTCGTTTCGTAAGTCAGTGCTTTTACACCATTCTCACAAAACTCCGACATAGAAGTCTCTTTGGGGTCTGGCCAAGCACAACCCGGGCAATCAAAACCCTTGGGTTGATTCATTTTAAAAAGTGTTTTTGCGCTCTTTGCAAAAGCTTCCCTCTGCATAAATTTCATGGATGATTTTAAAGCACCCCAGCCACCTGCGTATTCTTTAGACATCTTATAATTCCTAAACGACTTCTCTAGCGCGTTCTAAAGAGGAGTAAAAAGTTACTCGATCTTCACGGCAAAATGCAGCTAGAGTCATATTTAAATTTTCCGCCCATTCCACTGCGAGTGAAGATGGAGCTGAGATCGAAGCTAATACGGGAATTCCTGCCCGATTGCATTTTTGTATTATTTCAAAAGAAACCCGGCCACTCACTGTGAGTAGCTTCGCTTGCATCAATAAATTGTTCTCCAGTAAAAAACCCACGACTTTATCAACGGCATTATGACGCCCAATATCCTCAAATAAGCA
This sequence comes from Lentisphaera araneosa HTCC2155, assembly GCF_000170755.1. Taxonomy (NCBI): domain Bacteria; kingdom Pseudomonadati; phylum Lentisphaerota; class Lentisphaeria; order Lentisphaerales; family Lentisphaeraceae; genus Lentisphaera; species Lentisphaera araneosa. Next base: position 106,628 of record NZ_ABCK01000018.1, on the reverse strand, counting down.
AAGAATTGATCCATCTTCAGCAAAGGCTGCAGCCGCGTGACTTCCCCCTGTTAAAGAAAAGAGTAATTGCTCTTTTGCGGACTTCGCAAAGGCAACTTGTAAAAATTCGTGGTCAATAAGAAAATTATCCTCTAAAGGGTCGAGCTTAGTAAACAAATTCTCCACATTGCGTTTCCCGCAAATCCCACATGAGGGGCTCGAACCAAATCGACGCCCTTCAATTTTGCCCTGAGTCTTTATTTTTGCCCGAGCCACTAAACCTTTTTCCCATTCTTCAACTGAAAAGCTTTCAAAACCCTCGGAACTAATGCCTTCACTATGCAATAAGCCGCGAACGAGATTTCTTTCATCACCAGGAGTCTGCATCGTTAAAGATAAATCTTCGCCATTCACGATGATTTGTAAAGGAGTTTCGACGAGCAGGCAGTCTTTTTGTTGCCGACTCGACCCCGCTTCATTCTTGAAACTGCTTACTGATTGAATTTTTTGCATAGGACATCCGATGAGTTTAATTGTACTTACAATAAGCTTCTTAGAAAGAAACTCTTGTACTTTTTTATCATTTTTTAGTTCAATTCAACTACTCGGTCTATCAATTCGCACTCAAGTCAGTCATACGGCACTGCAATCTTTAGTTTTCCTTGTTTTTTACGAATCGTATTATAGTTCATTAGATAAATCGATTTTCACAAGCAAAGTGAGCAACAATAATTTTGATCGCTAAAGGTTAACCCAATGAAATTCACTTTAAATAGCTTCACCCCCTATGACCTACGTGCCAAACTGGGTGAACAACTTAACCCTGAGGTTGCTTACGCAATTGGTCGAGCCTATGCGCTTACACAGAAAGCGAAAAAAGTCTGTGTTGGGGGAGACATCCGACTGAGTTCTGAGGAACTCAAAAATGCCCTCGCTCGTGGGCTTGCAGAAGCTGGTTGCGAAGTTCTTGACCTAGGCTTAACCGGCACAGAAGAAATCTACTTTGCCACCGTTCATTATAAACTTGATGGCGGCATTCAGGTAACCGCGAGCCATAATCCGATAAATTATAATGGTATGAAGTTTGTGGGCCCCAACTCCATCCCCATTGGTATGGCAAATGGCTTACAAGACATCAAAGAGTCCGCAGAACAATACCTTAATCATCCCAGTGAAAATTTATCCGGCACTCAGATCGCCGCTATCCGTAGTGAGTCATGCTTAGCAGAATATATTCAACATATTCTTAAATTTATCAGCCTCGATAAATTGCACCCCATGCGCTTATTGATGAATGCGGGCAATGGGGCTGCGGGTCATATAATTGATGCCATCGAAAAAGAGTTCCAAAACAAAAATGTCCCCGTAGAGTTTATAAAAATCAATAATGAACCCGATGGTAAGTTCCCGAAAGGCATTCCGAATCCCTTACTCCATTCTTGTCGTGCTGAAACTTCACAAGCGGTCATCGACAACAATTGTGACCTTGGCATTGCTTGGGACGGCGATTGTGATCGTTGTTTTTTCTTTGATAATAAAGGCGATTTTATAGAGGGTTACTTTATTGTCGGCCTATTAGCTGAAGCATTTTTAAAACATGATCCTAATCAAACTATCTTGCAGGACCCTCGCCTAACTTGGAACACCATTGATATAGTCAATGAAAATGGAGGCCAATGCTTCAAAAGTAAGACAGGCCATGCCTTCATAAAAAAAGACATGCGCGAACGCGATGCAGTCTATGGCGGTGAAATGTCCGCACACCATTACTTCAGAGACTTTTTTTATTGCGATAGTGGAATGATTCCTTGGTTGTTGATCATTGAATTACTCTCATCAAAAGAAGCCGACCTTCATGAACTCCTCCACCAACGTATTGCGCTATTCCCTAACCCCGGTGAACTCAACTTTACGATAAGTCACAAAGATGAAGCCATAAAATCTATCGAGCAATACTTCCGCGATCAAGGCGATGCTCTTATCATTGAATATTTCGATGGCCTCAATATTGAGTTCAAAGACTGGCGCTTTAGTTTGCGATGCTCAAATACTGAACCCTTAGTTAGGTTAAATATCGAAACGCGCGCCAATCAAGGTTTACTCAAGAATAAACTGGCTCTCATCCAAAGTTTACTAGATAAGTGGATTTAAAGAAGAGTATTCCGTTCCCATAGACAACAAATGTAGCAAGAATTGTTAAATTTTGATTAGCGCTGTCAAAAATCATCGCCCTAAGTTGATTCTTAGTTCAACTAAACAATTAAGGACAACATATTATGAAATATTTTTTACTTTTAACACTCTTCTCTTTAAGTGCTTTGGCTCTGGAAACACAGGACTACCAGAAATTGAAATCAGCTATCTATGAAAGCATGAAGGAAAACATGGACGTTCATCAGAACGAATGCTTAAAAGAAAGTCAAAAAGAGGTTTTTCCGGCTTATCACAAGCTCCTCAAAGCTGTAGCTAAAAACGACGAAAACTTCAGCGCACTTTACCAAGAACTCAAAGATAACAATCAATCCAGTGGCAAATACAAGGCTCAACGAACTGTCGAACTTTACCTTATCACCGAAGTAAAGGATCAAGAAAAGTATGCCGAACTCTATGAGACGTGGCACAAAGCTCGTGTCGCCTACGAAAATAAAAGAGGTGCTCTACTCAAGAAAGCGAATCACCAAGCTGGTCAAGGTTATGCGAAAAATATGAAAAAGATCCAAGACTTGCGTGCTCCGCAATCTTAATCCCTGTAGTAAACTTCCACCAAGTGAAAACCAAATTTACTTTTCACTGGCCCATGAATCACATTGAGCTCTTTCTTAAAGACAATCTGGTTGATGGCTGGAACGAGTTGCCCTGGGCGTAACTCTCCAAGATCTCCACCTCGTTTTGCTGAATTACAGGTGGAGTATTTTCTTGCGAACTTCGCAAAATCAGCCCCTGATTTCAGCTTTTCTAAAATCTCTTCAGCATCTCGTTTTTGCTTGACTAAAATGTGCCGCGCCATGGCTGTTTTCATGACTAGTTCTCAAGTTTTTTGAGTTTGGATTCAAGCTCAACTAACTTGGGGTCTTTCATGAGCTCAATGTAAATTTCTTCATTAAGCTTATTAATTTTCTCAATTATCTCTTTTTGCTCTTCGGCCAATAGAGCATCACTGGCGATTAATTTATCTTGTAAAGCATTGATTTTTTTTATCACTACCTGACGATCTTTGCCTAATTTCCCTTTGAGTGATGCGACAAGATTTTTCATTTCATCATTGCGCTTAAAGAGTTCATCCAACTTGATGTACAAACTTTTGACTCGGCGGTCCAAGCTCTTGAGCTTGATATCTTTATTAATCTTATCCAAGCTTAAACGATGGAACTCTAAACGAACGGTATTCCAGTCATCAATTTTATCCGCTTGGACACTCAAACATATAAGAAGGCTTATCACTAATTTTTTAATCATTGATCTTGCTCCTTAAATTGAGTATTCCAGAGTCGGGCATAAAGACCATTTTGTGCTAATAAATCTTCATGTGAACCGTACTCAGCCACATAACCTTTATCCATTACGTAAATACAGTCAGCATCTTTCACCGTACTCAAGCGGTGGGCAATCGCAATCACAGTCCTGTCAGTCATGAGCTCGTTAATCGCTTGTTGAACCAATTGTTCCGTCACATTATCCAAAGCACTCGTGGCTTCATCCAAAACTAAAATCGGCGGGTTCTTTAATATCGCTCGAGCAATAGCGACACGCTGACGTTGACCACCCGAAAGTTTCGTACCACCGGTTCCTACGTTAAACTTAAAACCTTCTTCTTTATCATTGATGAAACCAGTCACATCAGCTTGTTTGGATGCTTGATCAATAGCTTCATCACTTGCACCTTCGACACCATAGGCGATATTGTATTTCACCGAATCATTAAATAGCGTCGTCACCTGATCCACAAAGCCGATGAGATTTCTTAGAGAATCATTGCGAATATCGCGAATATCCACACCATCAATCGCGATTGACCCTTCATGGATATCATAAAAACGCGCCAACATATTAACGAGGGTCGTCTTACCTGAACCCGCTTCACCCACGAAGGCAACAAAGTTTCCTTTTGGAATGGTGATATTTACATTTTTTAAAGTTTGTTGGCCATCATAAGAGAAACATACATCCCTAAAGGTAATTTCCTTTTGGAAAGTCGGCAAAGCTTTGGCTTGAGGCTTTTCTTTGATTTCGTAGTCCATATCCAAGTACTCAAAAATTCTTTCGGCAGCCGCAACCGTTTTAATGATGTTAGCTTGGATTTTTGTTAAGGATTTGAAAGGCTTATAGGCTAAATTTGCCGCAATACCAAGGGCTGCGATTTTATCAAATGTCACACCTTCCACCACACTATAAATTAAAAAGATTACCGCAAAACATACTGCTGCAGCCTCTGTCATTGGTGCTAGTAAGAGTTCATAGCGCTTTGATTTCATGGTCAATTTGAAGAAACGATTATTGGAATTATCGAAGCGATCTTTTTCATATGTTTCCATATTGTAAGCTTTCACTAGTCTAACACAGGAGAGTGTTTCCTGCATACGCACCATCACATTACCAATTTGTTCCATAGTCTTTTTAGCGTACTTCTTTAAACGTCCGCCAAGGGCAAAGATTGGCAGTAAAAACACTGGCATACCTAAAAACAAAAATATTAAGATCCCCGTTAGATCGTTCTCGATCGAGAACCAGGTGATGAAGCCGACAACAGAAAGAATTTCTATCGGACTACGCGTTAATTGACCTATGTTTTCCGATATAGCCGACTGGATTGTCCCCGTATCATTCTGACAGCGACTCATCATTTCCCCAACTTCTTCAGAATTGTGGAATTCCATCGATTGATTCATTAACTTGCCAAACAGCTTAGCACGCAAGTCAGCTACGACGCGAAGGCCAACCCAACGCATGAAGTAACGATTGAAAAATGTCCCCGCACTCTTGAGCATAAGCGCAATCATGAGAAAGAATGCCCCAATGATCAAAATAGCTCCAGTTGGCTCTCCTGTGATTGGGTCTTGTAACTCAAGGCCACATTTTTGTTCTAAGAGATCTCTTAAAAAAGCTGGGATTTTCGCAACCTTTGCATCCCACTCTTTTCTCTTGCTTTGATCCACAGTCACTACTGAGATGACTTCTAGCTGTTCCCCTTGCGAAATTTGCTCTTCGTATTCATCATCGGCGTTTTTCCGATTCTCCACCATGATTTCCACATTGCTTTTGTCGGGTTTTTCAAGCGTGTAGCGACTCACAGACTGCACCTGTTTATCACTTCCAACCACTTGTCCCATCACGGAAGCTGTCTGAGTGAGCAAACCAAAAATCGACCCGCCAGTCACAAAGCCAAAAAAGATCCCTAAGATGAGCTTTCCTTTATATGGCTTTACGTAACTGAGTAAGCGCACATAAATCGCCCAATTGATCTTTTTCTTTTTACTCATATAATCTCGTTAAGTTTTTGATTTTGCAATATAGGGCAATAGCTTCAAAAGTATATACAGTATATTTAAAGAATCGCCGGAGTTTCACCATGCGTTTTGTTTTCCTTATGGACCCCATAGAATCAGTTAAAGCCAGAACTGATACTTCTTTCATTTTCATGATTGGTGCTCAACGCCAAGGCCATGAAATATGGTTTTGCGGCACTCGCAATATTTCTATCCTCGATGGGAAAGTCCACATGCAGGCCCAAAAGCTTCGTGCGATTGAACTCAAAGGCCTCTACGATTTAAATGGCACTGATAATCCGATCTCGCCCTTCGAAGTTCTCGAAGAGCGCACTTTGATTGACGATGAGATCGACGCCGTCTTCATTCGTACTGACCCGCCTTTTGATTCCGGCTACTTGATGAATACATGGATGCTCGACCATTTACCCACAACAACTGCAGTCATCAACTCGCCCCAAGCCATTCGTGATGTCAACGAAAAAGTCTGGTGCTCACGCTTTACAGAGTTCACACCGCGAACTTTAATTACTGCTAACATGGATCTTTATCTCAAGTTTCTCGATGAAGAACAACAAGTCATCGTTAAACCTTGCGATGGTTTTGGTGGCGCAGGAATTTTCCGCATTGAACAAGGCAAAGCCAATGCCCGCGTTGCCTTTGAAACACTTTCTAATCGTGGCCAAGAAGAAGTAATTGTTCAAGCCTACGTCAAAGAAGCTAGCCAAGGAGATAAACGAATCCTCTTGCTCAATGGCGAAATTTTGGGTGCTGTTTTACGTGTTCATGGTGCCGATGATCACCGCAACAATTTTTATGCGGGTGGCTCAGCCGTGGCCTGTGAAATCACTGATCGTGAAAAAGAAATCTGTGCCGCTCTCAAACCCTGGCTACAAGAAAAAGGCCTCTATTTTACAGGAATTGATTTCCTCGGCGACAAGCTCACCGAGGTCAATGTCACATCACCCACCTGCATGCAGGAAATGAACCGACTTTACGATTTAAAACTAGAGGATACTGTAATCGCCTTTGTAGAAAATTTAATTAAAAGTAAAAGGAACTCAAATGCTTGAGCTCAAACTATATTCATCGAATGGGTGCCCATTTTGTCGTAAGGTCACTAGCTTTATGTCTAGTAATGGTATCGAACTCGATGTTGAAGACCCCTACTCCAACAGAGACGCCATGTCGACCTTCAAAAAATTGACTGGAAAAACCCAAGTCCCTTGCCTCATGATCAATGGTAAGCCGATGCACGAATCTGATGATATTATTAACTGGTTACGTGGAGAATTCCTCTAATGAAAGAGCAAATCGAACAAGCCATCCTAGCTGTCCTTCCCGACGCACAAGTGCATATCGTCGATCCCGATGGCGCACACTTCCAAGGCCTCGTTATCAGCCCCAGCTTTGTAGGTGTGCCCTTACTGAAGCAACACAAGTTGGTCATGAACGCCCTCAAAGAAAAATTTGCGACGGATACTGTGCATGCACTTCAACTCAAAACTTTCACTCCCGAAAAATGGGAAGCTCAAAAATCTAATTATATTAACTAAGGAAAACTTATGTCTGACATAAACGCTACAATTAAAGCTGAGCTCGAAGCTCACCCAATTAAACTTTTCATGAAGGGTGTTCCTGCAATGCCACAATGCGGTTTCTCACAAACTGTTATTCAAATCCTCAGCTTCTACGATGTTGAATACTCATCTATGAACATCCTCGAAAACCCAGAATTCCGTCAAGGCTTAAAAGATTACTTCGAATGGCCGACTTTCCCACAACTCGTTGTGAACGGCGAACTCGTTGGTGGTTGCGACATCATCATGGAGCTTCACGAAAACGGTGAACTTCAGGAAGTTCTTGACTCAGCTAAAAAATAATGTCTAAGATCCCCGATATTATTCCAGACTTCAGTAAATCTGAAGAAGGACTCATTCCCGCTGTGGCACAAGATGCCGCAACGGGAGACATCCTCATGCTCGCCTACGTCAACCAAGCTGCATGGGATGAGACCCTCAAATCGGGTCGTGCCTGCTATTGGTCACGTTCTCGCTCAAAGCTTTGGAAAAAAGGTGAAGAGTCGGGAAACTGGCAAGAAATCAAAGAGATCCTCGTAGATTGTGATGGCGACTCGATCATCTACAAAATCGAGCAAATTGGTGGCATTGCCTGCCACACAGGCCGTCGCTCATGCTTCTACAACAAGTATGAAGATGGTGGTTTCAGTGTAAACTCTAAACCCCTCATTGACCCCGACGAACTCTACAAGAAATAGATTATTTTTTCTTCATGGTCATAAAGCTTTTTGCTTTATGACCTTTTTTTGTCTCCAGTTGACAAAAGTTTTTCACCTTTCAAAATTGCAAATAGCTGAAAAGTAGTATCTTAATCCCAATTAATTAGGAGAGATAACATGACTTTGCATAGCATCATTGCACAAGCCGAAGCCGCTGGAAGCTTTTGGGAAAAAACTTACTACAACAATACTGTATCACTTTGGTTAACAAGCCTCGGCTTTGTCTTGGGCAGCGTCATCCTTGGCAAAAGCATTTATTGGGTCTTCTCAAAACTCGTTAAAGCCCTTACGCAAAAAACAAAAAATACCTTGGACGATCTCATCGTCGACCTCATAGAGGAACCCATTGTCGCGGCATTTATTGCTTCTGGCATTTATTTCTCACTCAGCTTACTGCAACTCCCCGCCATGCTCGAACGAGTCATTGCCAAGTCCTACACCATGGTCGTCACCCTGCTAGCAGCTTGGTTGATCACGCGCTTTTTCGAAGCTTTTTATCAAAACATTGTTCAGCCCTGGGCAGAAAAAACTGAAAATGATCTCGATGACCAACTCCTTCCAGTTCTTCGTAAAGGCGTGCGCTCAATCATCTGGATTGTGGCGATCATCATTGGCTTAAATAATGCTGGCTACGATGTCGGCGCTATGATCGCTGGCTTAGGTATTGGTGGTTTAGCCCTTGCAATGGCCGCAAAAGATACTGTAGCAAACGTCTTTGGGGGCTTCACAATCTTTACTGATAAACCCTTCAAAATGGGTGATCGCATTCAAATCGACGGCGTCGATGGCACCGTAGTTGAAATCGGTGTGCGTAGTACGCGTATCAAAACTTTGGCAGGCCGCATCGTCACTATGCCGAACAATACTTTTGCGAGTTCCGCAGTCGAAAACGTCACTATTGAACCCAGCCGGAAAATTGTTCTAAACCTCGGACTCACCTACGATACAAAACCCGAACAAATCGAAGAAGCCATCGAGATCCTTAAAGATATCGTGGCAAAAAATAAATCTACTGAAGAAGACGTCATCACCTCATTTAATGGTTTTGGCGACTTCGCTCTCAATATCATGTTCATCTATTACATCACTAAAGATGAAGATATTGCTCAGACTCAAACGGATATGAATTTACAGGTCCTCAAGCGCTTCAACGAAAAGAAACTTGAGTTCGCCTTCCCCACTCAAACACTCTATAATATCCAAGGCTAAAGCAAGCTCTGTGCCTCATGCGTCAATTTGTGGTGACAAATTGGCGCAAATTTTGTCACAGCAAGTACTTAAAAACTCCTTGAGTCGACTTGCCCACCGCCTATATTCTCCCTGTTTTTAAAAAATAACAAACAGGAGAAAATCCACAAATGGAAAAACAATTCCAAACAGAAGTTAGTGAGCTCCTCAAGCTCGTTATCAACTCACTCTACTCAAATCGCGATATCTTCCTCCGCGAACTCGTTTCTAACTCTTCCGATGCCATCGACAAAGTGCGTTTCAACTCACTTTCCGATAAGTCACTTGCAGTTGAGAGCGACGAACTCAAAATCAAACTCATTGCCGACAAAGATAAAAAGACTTTCACAGTCATCGACAATGGCGTCGGTATGACTGAAGCCGAAGTTGAAGAAAACATCGGTACAATTGCTCACTCAGGAACAAAGTCTTTCGTTGAAAAACTCCAGAGTAGCAAAGAAGAAAACGCTCCTGACCTCATTGGTCAATTTGGTGTTGGTTTCTACTCAGCTTTCATGGTTGCCGACAAAGTTGACGTCTACACACGTAGCGCAGCTGTTGATGCTAGCGAAGGTGTTCACTGGCACTCAGAAGGAACGGGTTCCTACACAATCGAAAAAACTGATCTCGCGGAACACGGTACTAAGATCGTTCTTCACCTCAAAGAAGACGCAGAAGAATTCCTCGAAGAATGGAAAATTCGTAAAATCGTCAAAACTTATTCTGACTTCCTCTCTTACCCCATCACCATGGACGTAGAGAAAACTCTTCCAAAAGCTGATGAAGATTCTGAGCCAGAAGTAAAAATCGAAGAAGAAACTCTCAACTCAATGAAAGCTATTTGGACCAAGTCTAAATCTGACGTTACTGAAGAAGAGTACAGCGAATTCTATCGTCACGTTTCTCACGATCACCAAGAGCCTGCAGAAATCATTCACTACCGCGCCGAAGGTAACCTCGAGTTTGACTCACTCCTTTTCATTCCTGAGCGTGCGCCTTCCGACATGTTCATGCAGCAAGAAAATAAGGGTGTTTGCCTCTATGTGAAACGCGTTTTCATCATGGACAACTGCAAAGAGCTCGTTCCTGACTACCTCCGCTTTGTTAAGGGTGTCGTTGACTCAGCTGACCTCCCACTCAATGTCTCTCGTGAGATCCTCCAAGAAGACCGCGTTATTCGCACCATTCGCAAAAATATCGTCAAAAAAGTTATCTCCACTCTTAAGAAGACGAAAAATAAAGATTTCGATAAGTACAGCAAGTTCTGGGCTGAGTTTGGTAAAGTAATCAAAGAAGGCATCAGCAACGACTGGGAAAACAAAGACAAGCTCACTGAGCTCCTCGTTTTCGAATCTTCTTCTACGGAAGCAGGTAAATTCACAAGCCTCGACGACTACGTTAAGCGCATGCCTGAAGATCAAAAAGAGATTTACTACATCACTGGCTTAAGTCGTGCTGCAGTTCAAAACTCTCCTCAGCTCGAAGCTTTCAAAAAGAAAGGTTACGAAGTTCTCTTCTTCATCGATCCAATCGACGAATGGGTAACTCAGTCACTCACAGAGTTCGATGGCAAAGCACTCAAATCTGTAGCTAAAGGCGATCTTGATCTCGACGAGAAAGAAAAAGAAGAGCTCGAGAAAGAAAACGAAAACTTCAAAACTCCTCTCGAATCCATTCAAAAAGTTCTCGACGAAGACATCAAAGAAGTTCGTTTCTCTAGCCGTCTTACTGATTCTCCTTGCTGCTTAGTTGCTGACGAAAATGGCATGGGCGTTAACATGGAGAACATCTTCAAGGCCATGAACCAAGACATCCCTCATCAGAAGCGTACGCTTGAGCTCAATAAAGATCACGTCATTGTTCAGCACATGCTCAAGGAAGCTGACAAAGATGCGGGTTCTGAAGATCTCAAAGATTGTGCAACTCTGCTCTACGATCAAGCCCTTCTCAACGAAGGTTCTGCGATCAAGGACCCTGCACGCTTCACCGCCTTAATCACTAAGTTCATGTCAAAAGCTATCTAAGCTCTTCCGAACTTAACTAAAAAAGCCACCGCTTAAACCCGGTGGCTTTTTTTATTGCCTCTTACATCATTACCCCAAGGCTCACGCCTTTGGGCTAAGTATAAGGGTAGGGAAGACTCCTTGCGGAGTCTCCCCTCCTTCCGAACCGTACGTGCGGTTCTCCCGCATACGGCTCTCCAGTCAGTGCTTACTCCGAAGAGACTGAAATTCCAGTTTCCAAGCTTCTTCCAGTGAAAAGAAGCCTAGATCTGTAAAGTAGGCTTTATTGTATTTACGAGTATCAATCATGCGATGAGAACCTTTCTTGCGATTATATTTGGCTATAATGCTGCGCAGTCTTCTGCGTGTAAATTCATCTATACCTCGCATTGCATACACAGTGGAGTGCTTGAAGTATTGATACCATCCGACAAGATTTGGCCGAAGGTAAGCAATTATGTCCTCTATTGAGTCCTTATTGCTTCTCCTCGTTTTCTTGCGTATGGCATCTTTGCATTTCTTCAGGCTCTGCTTCCTTGGCCAACGTTTAATGCGATGTGTATTTCGCGTTCTCTCGAAATGGTATCCGAGAAACTCGAAGTACTCGCACTTCTCTGTCATGTCGGCAATTCGCGTTTTTTCTGGATGAAGTTTCAGCCCATTGGCTTTCATCCACCTTCGCGTTTTGCGCAATGCCCTTTTGGCTGATTCTTTACTTTTACACATGATCAGGAAATCGTCTGCATAGCGCACTATCTCGAATCCAGCCTCGGTCATCTTGTGATCAAAGGGATCAAGATAGATATTTGCTAACAGAGGACTGATAATTCCTCCCTGCGGTGTACCTTCTTCAGGTTCCCAATGCTTGAGACCATCAAAGATATTGGCTTTGAGGAATTGTTCGATCAGATCAAGAATTTTACCATCAATGATCTTTTCCTTGACTCGACTCATGAGTTTCTCATGTGGTATAGTATCGAAGTAGCTTTGGATGTCGGCATCCATAACATAGAGATAGCCCTGCTTTAACAATTCATTCACTCGTCTAAGTGCATCCTTGCAACCCAGCTTTGGACGAAATCCAAAACTGTAGGGCGAGAAGTCGATATCGAATATCGGCTCTATCACATGTTTCAGAGCTGTTTGAACTACTCGATCACGCACTGTGGGTATTCCCAGAGGTCTGGTCTTTCGACCATCACCTTTTGGGATTTCCACTCGGCGCACTGCACTGGGATCATACCTTCCATCTTGCAGTTCTTCGAGAAGCTTAGCATTATTATACTCCAGCTCTGATTCGTAGCGCTCGATTGATACCATGTCCACTCCATGTTTGCCCTTATTTGAACACACTTTCTCCCAAGCCTCCATAATATTATTCTTACGCATCAGCTTATCTGATAAGCTGTACCACTTGCCTCTTTCAACTCCTCTATGAAGAGTTTTCAGCATCTGATCCGTCCAGACAGAAGGTGACGCCCACGCTTGTATTTCAACAAAGCGTTCATCTCGTCCTAATATTTGTTTAGCCATTTCTGACATTCTTATATTCCTTCTATTCTTTTCTTCTCAGTTTCACCTTCCTGCCCCCCTTTGCTCCAGTGACTTTCACCACCTTCATCGCTACTATGAGGGCTCTGACTCCTGCGTGGCGGATTAATCCGTACTGCCCACACAGGTCTCCCTACTTGATCCACAACACCTTCACACCATTCCGTCACCAAACACCTGTCAGCGTCTATACACCGCTTTTCTTTCCGCCTTTCTTCAGCGTGTATAACTTGAGCAGTTGGCTTACTTCGCCCTCAGGCTACGCAGCTCTTCCTCCCACTCTCTGGTCTTCGCCATGATATAGCAGGCTCGACACCCTGACCGGCCGAAACGCGTTCGTCATCCTACGGACTGATATTTCGTCTAGGCCCTACTACCCACCCCGTTTCACAACGACGCAGTTGACTTCGACTACAGGGCTGACGGTCAACCCTGACGAGGTCTTTCACCTCGCTGATGTTGTGTACGCATAGGCGTACTATAACATGCCTTCGGCATTCAATGAGTGCCGAAGGCACGGCAGTGCTATGGAATCATGAATCCAAATTATCGTGAGTGCCGAAGGTACGGCATAGGGCTCTATACCATGCCCTTGGCATTCTCTTATTTTTTGGGGATTTATAAACCCAAGGCTCACGCCTTTGGGCTAAGTTATAACATGCCTTCGGCATTCAATTAGCACCGAAAACACCATATTCTAAGTTCAAAAATTATTTATTGAAGTCAGAGAAACTTCTAAGAAAATCTAGTTTCTTATTTAGACTCCAAACATTGACGATTTTGAGTGCTTCTGTTGTGAAATAACAAATATCTTCTTCGCTTAGATCATGAAATGTTGCGATGTCCGCAAATTCCCGACCTACTACTTGTTCACTTTGTAATGTGTATGTATGGCGAGAAAGGTCTAAAAACACTGCTGATTTCAGAAAAGATTTTGCTAGGTATAAGATTTCGTCAATATCGTGGTGAGCAAATTTTGTAAAGTTTGATAATTTCTCTAAAACATAATCATGATCAGCTTTACGATAAAAACTTAAAAGTTTTAACAAGGCGACATCGAGGTTATACATTATTTAAATTCCACTAAGTAGGACATGGAGTTACGGTATTCCGCTGTTTTATCTAAGTAATAACGATCAGCTTCTTTATCGTAACGTAAGTGAACTCCCTTTATTGTAAGCCATTCCTGGTCCTTGTTTCGCTTTTCTGTAGGCCAATCCGATTTTGGCATAAACAATACAAAATCGCCATTTTCAAATACGAAGTGATTACGAGCATCATTTTGAACCGTTTTTAGAGTTTTAATTAAAACCTCTAAAAAGTTTTGAGCTTCTAAATTTGACCAGTCTTTTAAAATCGCTTTTTTCATCTGTTGTTGAGCATTTGGATAATGGATACCATAACCAAAAAATAAAGCTGAAGCTATTTGATCTTTGTCACCTGACTCAAGAACTTGTTCTAAACGTTTTAATTCTTGCGCTATTCGTTGGCGATCAAGATCTGTACTAACTCTTTTAGGTTTATTTCTATCATCCTTACGAATTTGCAACTTACGCTTTTCAAACTCTTCTTTTTTCCAGTCAGAAGCTTTTTTAGCTTCAACAAGACTTTGTTTAATAACTATTTTTTCAAAGGGTTGAAGAAGAACACCTATTTTACTGTAAAGCTCAATAAACTCATCTTTTTTCAAACGGATTTTGTAATACTTTAGTAAACGACGAAGGTCAGCGTAAAACTCTTTAACAAACTTGTATTGTAACATATACTCAAGCTGAGCTTCATTATTCTCTTTAATCGCTTGTAAGTAAACTTGAGCATACTCCTGATATGAAAGTGACCTAAAGCCTGGTTCGTCTGGGTATAAACCAATCTCATGCAAAAGCTTATCTGCTACTGGTCTAATCCCCCGTGATTTTAGCGATACCAAATAATCTTTCTCGGCTTTTCTTCGAGCTTCAAATTCTTGCTCAGCTTTGAGCATCTCTTCAGTGGGAGGAGCTTTATAAAACAATCCATGTAATAGTTGAGGATCATTCCATGTTGACAGTGGCTTCCCAGTTGTTTCCACTACACGTTTTAATTTAAGCGCATAATTATCTAAAAACGAAAGGCCTTTTTGTCTTAATTCGTAATACTGATCTTTATTTTTTTTCCTATAATCTTTTATCTTTGTTTTATATCTCTCCATAATAAAAAATAATTTTTCTGCCGAAAAAAAGTCCTTCATATTTTCTAATTCAGTAGAGGTTAAAGTTTTTTTAGATAAGTAATTTTTTCTTAAATAAGAATAATAATCTTTATGCATTAATAAAAGATCTTCAGTAGTTTCAGCCACATCCATTTGTTGAATGACGCTATCAAAACTATTTATTTTTAACATTTTTGAATCTCCTAAAATGGTAAGTGACAAAAAACATATCGTAATAAAAATTTTCATTATTTAACAGGCTTTTTCATAAAGTATTTACCCTCAAAGCACCTAATCAACTTTTCTTTTCCCCAATCATATAAATAAACATTAGAATCCAATCGTGGGATGTACAAATTGCTACACATGAAAAGCTCTCGGAAAATATTATAGATGAAAAAAGTTTACTTTGTGGGCGCAGGGCTTAGAGTAGCGCAAACAAATTATTTAAGTTGAAACATGACTGATTATCTCGATTTATACAAAGACGAAATTGATAGCGAGGCGATTCGCGAACTTCGCAAAGAACCCACTCGCATACTGAATTCCAAGGGTAATAAACCCTTAGTCGATCTCATTGAGCAAATGCCCGATTATCAATTCACAAATAATGACTTCAGCCAAAAAGCAGTACGTTTTGGACAAGCCAATTCCCTTAGCGACGAGAAACGCGCTGAACTCAAAGAGCAACTCAAACAATTAATTCCCTGGCGCAAAGGCCCCTTCGATATTGCGGGCATCGAGATGGATACGGAATGGCGCAGTGATTACAAATGGGACATGCTCGAAGGCTATTTACCCAATATGAAAGGCCAGCGCATTTGTGATATTGGCGCCAATTCGGGTTATTATATGTACCGTATGCTCGCCGATGACCCCGAATTTATTTTGGGCATGGACCCCACCATCAAGTACTACTTACAGTTTCAGGCTTTGCAAAAATTAACCGCCCCTAACTGTTTACACTATGAAGCTATTGGCATGGAACACCTCGTACACTACCCAACGTTCTTCGACACCATTTTCTGCATGGGCATCCTCTATCATCACCCCGATCCCGTGGGTATGTTGCGCGTTATCAATCAGAGCATGAAGCCCGGTGGTGACCTCATCATCGAGAGCCAAGCCATTCCCGGCGATGATCACGTGGCACTTTTCCCCGACGAAACTTATGCCCTCGTCAAAGGAACTTATTTTGTGCCCACGGCCAACTGCCTGATTAACTGGCTCAAAAAGGCAAAATTTGTCGATATCGAATTTTTCAAATCTCATCCCATGAGCTCAAATGATCAGCGCAAAACTGAATGGATGCCCTTCCGTTCCTACGAAGATTTTGTCGATGAAGAAACGGGCTTAACTGTTGAGGGCTATCCCGCTCCCATACGTATCTATTTACGCGCCAAGAAAAAGGCCTGAATGACAAAAAATCCATCGGCATTTTTGACCATAGAAAGTCGCTTATTCTCTTGGATTTTTGCGCTTTTATTACTCTTGGGTTTTCCTCTGGCCTTACTCGCACCACAAGGCTTGGCCATGGAATCTCAATGGCTTTTAAAGTGGCTCGGCAACGAGAAGCTCGCCTATAATGCTTTTCAGTTTAAAATTCCCGCTATTGCCATTGCTTCCTACTTGAGTTTGGCCCTGATCATCAGTCGGATGAGTTTTAATAAGCTTAGACAACACGAGAAAAAAGGACTCATTTTTGCGGGGATCTTCACCCTATTAACTTTGATTTCTGCTTGGCTTCACAAGTCAGGTCCCTTTGAAACACTCACGGTTTTAGCCTTTGTTTTTATCCCTCTCGGCATTTCGCAATTAGCACAAAAACACACTCTTTTACCACGCTTCTTTGGGCTTTATTACTTCCTCAATCTCATTTATTATTACTTACTCAGTTCTCCCACGGGAATTGCTGCAAATAAAAACTGGTTAATTGCCAGCTTACTCGCCACTAGTCCTTGGGCCGTAACTTTCTTACGCCAAGCACTCTACCAAGCCTTTAGATTTCTTCCAAAACACTTCCGAAATTCGACTTCAACACTGCTATCCTTCCTCTTCGTCTGGACTTGCACACTCCTGAGTTTAAATCGCTTAAATTCACGCGCGGCTTGGCTTGCTTTCGGACTTGTTTTAGCCTATCTCATTTTTCGCGGATCTAGCAAAGCTTACAAAAAAATCTTAGTCTTTGCTTTTCTTGTCGCATCAATTGGAGGAGTGATTTACGCCAAAAAGAACTTTTCTACTTTGACTCACAACGAACTGCGTCCAACCCTCTGGAAAGGCACAGCTAAAATGATTGAGAGTGCACCATTACTGGGCCGCTCGGGTCCTGGGCAATTCAGCAATGCTTTCCCCAATTACCGCTTAGCTGAGCAATTGATGTTGCCGATTTCCGCTCCAAACTCAAGTCACCCTCATAATGAACTCTTGAAACTTGCCAGCGAAGTCGGACTTCCCGCTTGCCTCGCTCTTCTGTGCTTTTTTCTCCTTATTCTAAAAGTTCCGGGTCGAAAAAATGCCTCAGCACTGCATTGCGTTCTTGTTCTGAGTGTCTGTGCCATGTTTGATAAACTCTTGATTGAAAATGCCACTACATTGCTCTTTCTCTTCAGCATGGGCTTGCTCATC
The DNA here is from genome assembly GCF_000170755.1 of Lentisphaera araneosa HTCC2155. Taxonomy (NCBI): domain Bacteria; kingdom Pseudomonadati; phylum Lentisphaerota; class Lentisphaeria; order Lentisphaerales; family Lentisphaeraceae; genus Lentisphaera; species Lentisphaera araneosa. The sequence goes on along the minus strand of NZ_ABCK01000018.1, from coordinate 89,270 downwards.
CCCGTGACCAAGCATAAGTCCACAGTGAAGAAGACTCTTGCCGTTCGCAAGGCTTTGGGATTCATCATCATCTTATTTGGTTCTTTTATTGCCATCAATCAAACTCAAGCTTCTTGGTTTCATCGCCATGGCTTTAATGATCAAAGTGCGGCACTGGTGAGTTTTGATGCTGAACAGAAAAAAACTTATTGGCAGAAATCGTTTGCGTCTTACGCAAAAGCCGTGACCAAGGACCCCAATAATACCCGCTACAATTACCATGCGCTCAACGCCGCACTCATGGGCTTGCAGGACGATGCTAAAGCCACTCCCTACCTGAGCACCATGCTGAAACGCGCCCCCAACTATATCAACACCAATCGCCTTCTCGCTTATTACCAAGAGTTACGCTATATCAAATCAAGCGATCCCGACAAAAAAGCTCACGCGCTCCAATTAGCTCTCAAGGCCAATGCCAAGGAACTGCAGATTAATGGAGCTCGCTTGAGCAATATTAGTGATGGCTTGTTATTCGCTCTTCGTCATCAAAACATCCCCCTCGCGATTCAGACTCAAAAACTTTACAAACAACAATCTCTGCGCTTAGCGCAATACCTCTTCCAAGACGAACTCAGCGAAACACTTCAGTCATGGCACAAAGCTATCGAACAAAATCAAGTTGAGCAAGCCCTGCAACTCGCCAACTCACTTCATCAAATCAAAGGGCTCAATTATATCGACCCCTTCTATATTGGAACGGCTCCTAAAGAGTTTAAGCAAAGACAAATCCTCGATCCCAAAAAATTTACTCAGGCTGATTTTATTTATTGGCGGGAATTGATTGCCTTACGCCAAGATATCGGCAAGGAAAATTCTCATTACTTGAGCTACTGCCAAAAGAAACTTAAAAGCATTCAAATCAAAGAAGATCTCGCATACTCATCTCCCCATGAAACTTTGCTCAAGGCTAAGGCAAGTCGTATCGCACTCCTAAGCTTTTTTGCGCAAAGCGCAACGGCACTCGGTCGTCCTCATCTCATTCTCGAAGATTCACAAGGGCAAGCTTTCATCATCATTCAAGATGGACTTAATTCGATCCTCATTAACGCCAAAAAAACCAGTGTTCGCAGTCTTCCTCACCAAGAGATTATCACGATGATTCGTAGCCAAAAGTTCAAAACGAGCTTTTTCTCTTCCCCACAAGCCTTTTTCTCGGCGAATACCTACCTCTTTTCCCTTTACAACTCTCAATTTAAGGAGCAAAGTATAAGTCTCAATACTCCTTCACTCAACTGGATGATAAGTAAACAGGTTTTAGGTAAAAGTAATTTCCCAAAAATTCGTACGGAAAGCTTCTTTCATTTAACTCTAAAATACAAAGATTTTTAGTTCATGACTCAAGACGATGATCAATTAAATATTAACTTTAACGAAAGCAACCCCTTCCAAGATGCATTAGCAGGAGGAAAATTTTCTGTTGTCGTTGAAGTCGCTCCTCCACTCGAAGGTGAAGGCGATAGCGATAATATGTTCAGTCTCGAAAAAATTGCCGAAGAATGCTCACGACACGAAGAAATTGTCGGTATAGCAGTGAATGACCGTATACAAGGCCCTACGCACATACCCGCTTGGAAATTAGCACAACGCTTGAGTAAAATTTCGACGAAGCCCGCCATATCACATATTAGTGGCCAAGGTCATGACCAAGAAAGTTTTGAAGAAGAAGTGGCGGCTGCTAGCTCTGCAGGCATAAACAACCTACTCCTGATCAGCGGAACGCTTCAGGAAGGTGAAGAAAAGTACTTTGAAAGCACTGAGCAACTACGGAATTGCACTGCAAAACACGAAAACATAAATACTGGCGCTGCGGTCAATCCCTTTAAATACTCAGTTAATAGTAGTTTTGCCCAATATTTGAAGATGATCCAAAAGATCAGCTCAGGCGCTAAATTCATCACCACGCAAGCGGGCCTCGATATGAGAAAGTATGATGAGCTCCTACGTTTTTGCACTCACCGCGAAATTACCGTTCCGCTCATTGCTCGCCTCAATTTAATTTCTCATGATTGCTTGCCGATGATCACCGACCTGCAAATGGAACCCGGCGTCCCCCTTTCTCGCGAAATTTCTTCCTTAGTTCTTCGCGAACTCAACGAAGCTCAAGATCATTCTTCCTTCATGAACATTCAATTGCGTCGCCTCTGTCTGCAAATCAATGCTTGCGCACTCATGGGCTATAGTGGAGTTCAAATTAAAGGCATTAAAAATGCTGTCGAACTGCACCAAGTGATGATTCGCATGCGTGCTTGCATGGAAGAAATTATTAGCTTAGAACAATTTTACCAAGAATGGGACGCGCTCAATCAATCCGTCTCCTTCTCCCCGGGAAGTAGCATTGTGCAATCTCTCCCCAATCAAGATTTAAAAAGCTCGAACCACGCTCAAACAGGCACTTATTACATCTACAAAAAATCAGAATTGCGTCCCGTTGATGAATCTTTGAGTAGCGATAATACCGACGACCTGATCTACGCCGACTTCAACCACCCTTCGGAATTTGAAGTTTTCCGTACTAAGCTCGCAAAAAAACTCAATCTCGATGAAAAAGATGGCTCTATTGCACGCCTCCTCAAAAAAACGATAACGGGGATTTCAGACGATAGTCCTGCGGACTTAGCAAAAACTCAATTCACCGACCTCAGTGCTTGCCCGAAAAAGCTCATTCATGGCTGCTGCGGTGGCACTAGGAGTGATGACCTTTGCGAAGACGGCAAAAGTAGCTGTATTCACTTAGCGCGAATTGGCATGGCCGCGAGCCTCAACCAACTCGATTTACTGGAGCAACCAAGTGACTGAGGATGATTTTTTAAAAGATCTCTTCAGTAAGCTTCCCTCTGGCGATGCCCAAATCACTGTGCCCAATGGCGATGATAGCGCCGCTTTCACTCCGACTCCCGGAATGCAAACTCTCATTGCTTGCGACCAACTTATTGAGGGACGCCATTATTTAGCCGAAACTCCTGCCGAAATCTGCGGTGCCAAATTATTGAAGCGCAATCTCAGTGACATCGCGGCCATGGGCGGCATCCCACGTTATGCTGTGCTCAGCTGCAATGTGAATTCAGCTTGCTCGGAACAGTGGCTCAAAGACTTTCATCACGGCCTGCTTAAATGTGGCGAAGAATTTTCAGTTCACCTCATCGGTGGCGACCTAGCTTCCAGTCCCGGGCCCAACGCCTTTAGCCTTACGATTACTGGGGAGAGTGCCAAGCCCATTCAACGTTGTGGCGCTGAAGACGGCGATCTACTTTTTTCCACAGGCGAATTTGGGCTCTCTTTCCCAAGTGAACATCATCTTCACTTCACCCCTCGTGTGGAAGAAGGGAAATTCCTCTCTAGCTACGCCAAAGCAATGATTGATGTGACTGATGGCTTGCTCTTGGACTCACAACGCCTGCTTAAAGCTTCTGCAAATACACTTGATTTAACTTTCTTGACTCAAGAAATTCCCGCTCGAAATTTTTTAGCGAAAGATGCCTCACTCAAAGAAAGCTTCTGTGATGGCGAGGATTACGAACTCATTTTTGCTGTAGGTCCCAAGCGAGTAAAAGAACTCATTGAGCGATGGCCCTTTAGCACAAAACTCAGTAAAATTGGCGAGTTTAAAAAAGGCACTGGAAAAATCCTTGATGACGAGCACATTCTTCTGAATTTTATTAACAAAGGTTTCGACCATTTTCAATCATGATTTCTCATTCTGAACAAGAAACAGCGACGATTGCTGCGGACTTCGCAAAACGTATCTCGGCCCCCAATGTGATCACTCTTTGTGGTGACCTTGGTGCTGGAAAAAGCTGTTTTGCTCGCGCCTTCTTGCAATCTTTAGGAGTCAAAGGTGCTATCACTAGCCCCACATTTAGCTTAGTGAACCTCTATCAAAGTGAAAGTGGTGTGCAACTCGCGCACATGGATCTTTATCGCCTCGAAGATGACGAAGAGGCCTACCAGGCTGGCATTGAAGAAATCTTGCACGATCCGAATACGATCTCTCTCGTCGAGTGGCCCGAGCGCCTTTCTTGGATGCTCCCAAAAGATGCACTCGCCATCAACATTTCGCATCAGGGAGAGACTGAGCGCAAAATCGACCTCCCGGACATGAACTCATGATTGCACTTCTCGACACCTCAACCGACACGGCAGTTTTTGCCCTTATAAAAGACGGCGAAACATTGTTTCACGCAGAAAAAACGGGACGTTTTGGCGCCTCAGTTATTTTGCCAAAAATGATTGAATCCGCTCGCGAACAAGGGCTCCATATTTCCGAGGTCCAATCTTGGCTCGTTGGCAAAGGTCCTGGCAGTTTTACTGGCACTCGAGTTGGCATTGCTTTTGCCCACGGCATTTCTACTGGTTTTGGAACCCTCATGAAAGGTTGTAATAGCGGCTTCTCTTTCCTTGAATATGCTATTAAAGAAAAACCCGATGTTCAAAGCATCGCCGTTCTTCACGATGGACGTCGAGACGAAGTCATCGCCAATACTTTTGAACTGCTTGAAGGCCAATGGACAGAAAAAGAAATTTTCATTTGCAAAATTGCGGAGATCGCAGAAAAATCATCTGAGTATGATGCGCTGGTCAGCCCCATGCCTGAAGAAAAACTCGCTGAAGTCAATTCCTCGATTCCTCTCATTTGCGATGTAAAACCGCATATCCAAGGCTTATGCCTCGATGGCCACGCCCATCCCAAAGATCCAAGTGAAGAAGCCCTAAGCCTACAGCCCATTTACGTGCGCCCCGCGGTATTTGTCGAACCACTTAAAACGCGCAATCCGCAAATATAAAAAGCCTGACGCAAAGCATCAGGCTCTTGAAATCACTTGAGTGTTAGCTCTTAAAGAGCAACGACTTTTGTATCTGCAAAATAATCATGGCCACAACGTTTCGCTGAACCGAAAATAAAAACTAAATTGACTAGTGACAAGACTTGTCCTATAACGGGGATCATTCCTAGAAAATTATATAAAGTATAGCGTTTAATGATATGACGACCAAAACTCGCTTGCTCGCCGTCATTCGTAACAATTTTAGTCTTCATCGCTTTCTTGCCTATGGTTTGAGCATCATTTTTTAGGAATTTATAATTAATTCCTAAAAAGATCACAAAGCCTACTAAACTCATCACTAATGTATAAACTAAGCTCGGCTGATGCCCTTCAGTTATACCATCAAAGCCACCTGTAAAATACATGAGTGGTATAGTAATTAGCCCAATTACCAAGCCATCTATAAAAGATCCTAGAAAACGCTGCCAACGTGATGCTAAATTATAATTTATATTGACCTCATCCAAGACTTCAGCCTCGGGTGCTGCGTAGATATTCTTCTCTTCCATTTTTTCCTTCTCCTTGTTCAATTTATTCCATTTAGGTTTTTCATTATGCTTGCTCTTTACGAAAAATCCGCCACATATGTGAAATTTTATTAGAAAAATTGCGAATTTTTACCCATTCCTCCCAAGCTCACTTTTTATAAACATTCCATTTTTCTATTCTTGACGCAAGGTATAGAAGTTACCTTATTAATTTTTTATCAATAAGTTCTAAAGGAAGATTTATTTCTACGAAATTTTTATGAAAATCGCTTTCGACATAGCCAAATTTCTTACGACAAAAGCTTTCAAGCTACTGATGATTGTCGTTTTTATACTCGTGGCGATACAAGTCAAAAAAAGCCTTGTGCAATGGTATGAAAAGCGCGATAAAAATATTGCCGATATTCACTCATTAAATTTAGCTCTTGAGGAAGTTGCTCAAAGTCAAAAAGATTTACTAACTTCGATGAAAGTTAATAAGCTTAAGATTCAACAAGAACTCGACCTGCAAAAGTCATTAAAAAAATCCATTGCTCAGCACAATGAGAACGAACCGCTCTTTTTTCTTATTGATGATCGCTTAAAATGGGAAGCCAAATTAAAGCTCTTAGAAGAAAGTTTAAAAAAATCCGAGGCACTACAAGAAAAGCTTTTTCTCATCAGTCGCGACAGTCGCAAAACCCAAGCCAAATTAAGGTCGGACACTCAAAAGTATAAGCTTGAACTTGAGCAGAAAGAAGCTGAACTCAAGAAGTATGATTGGTATGAAAGGCATGTCAAAAAAATTACTGGCACCATCCTTATCGTTGCTCTTTTTATTTTATTCGCCCCCTTAATTAACCGCCTGTTTTGGTATTATCTCCCTGGTGCTTGGGTCGAAAAACGTCCGCCTTATTTTCTCCAGGAAGAAGGTCTTGCTGAAGAAGTCAGTTTTTGGTCCGACACCAATAAACAGGTGAAAATTCAGCTCAAAGAAAATGAAAGTATCTCTGTGAAACAAAACTGTTACAATAGTTTTGATGAACCGCTTCAACGTAAAAACCGTTTCTTATGGGACAAAAAAGCCTGGATTATTTCTTACTCGGCAGAAATGATCAACATGACGGACTTTAGTAATGCCAATGAGCAGGGTCAGCAACTCACTCTTATCGCGCCACAAGCCGAGGATGAACTCTGCAAAATAACTTTAAATCAATGCCAGGGTATTATTCTCAAGCCAGGGCAAATCATCGCCATCAAGGGTGATATTCAATTAAGTACTCGTTGGAACTTCTTTAGCATCCACAATTGGCTGCGCTTGGTTTTCAGACACATCATTTTCTCTGGAAGTGGCGAAATTTATCTGTACCTCCACGGCGGTGGGGATCAAATTAACGGCGAGACCCTGCGCATCAAAGAAGATCACCTCGTGGGCTACCAAGCTTCGTGCCCCGTGGGGCTCGTTCGCAATGAAAATCTCTGGCATTATTTACTAGGTAAATGCAATCTCTTTGACTATCGCTTTAAGTCCGATAAGTTTATCCTTATGCAAAACCAATCTTCACCTATACAGAATAACAAAACTCCTGGCGAACGCTTCTTCGATACGATTTTAGGCGCCGTAGGAAAATTCCTCGGATTTTAAGAATGGCTAAAGATGACTTAGACCTTCAACGCGCCTTCGATAATTCTTCGGAACTCATTGCTAATTTTTATCACGAAGAAAAGAAAACACCTCCCTCGCGTATCCAAGAACTCAATATCCCACTATCGCCGATCAATAACGATAAGTTTGATAAAAAGCAGCAGATCGATACGGGTGGAATGAAGGATATTTACGAAGTTGTGGATCGCGACACTACACGACACCTCGCCATGGCCGTGCCTAAAAGTAATAATAAAGAGGATTGGAATGACTTTATTTTTGAGGCTCGTGTAACGGCTTTACTCGAGCACCCCAATATTGTCCCTGTTCACGATATCGGCCTCTTCGAAAATCGCCCCTGCTTCACAATGAAGTTAATTAATGGTGATACCTTAAGTCAAATCATCAAACGTTTCAGCCAACAAGAGAAACTTGCTCCTTCGACTCTCCACGATCTTATCAATATCTTTCTCAAAGTCTGTGATGCCATGGCTTATGCCCACTCTAAAGACGTTTTACACTTGGACTTAAAACCCGACAATATTCGTATCTCAGATTATGGTGAAGTTCAGGTTTTGGATTGGGGTTTAGCGCAATTTTATAAAACCAGTGATTTTCATACGCGTTCACATACTCAAGAACTCAGTATTATTCACCAAACTGACACCAAAAATCTCGATGGCATTGTTCTTGGAAGTCCAGCCTACATGTCCCCTGAACAAGCTTGTGCGGACTACGCAAATCCTCGTAGTGACATCTATTCATTAGGTGCCATCCTTTACTCAATCATTACCCTGCAACCACCCTTTCTCGATGATGATTACCGCAGAGTACTAAAGAAAACAATCAAGGGCGATTTCCCTAAACCAAGTGAACTTAAACTCAACTGGTCAGTTGATCCTGGATTAGAGGCCATATGCTTAAAAGCTATGGCATTAAAAAGCCGTTCTCGCTATAAGCTCGTAAGTGCCTTGGCGGATGATTTGCGTAAGTGGAATAGTGGTTATGCGCCTCTGGCACTAAATGCCCCACCCTTGCACTTAACCAAATTATTCCTCAGGAGAAATAAGTTTTTACTTAGCTTATGCCTCTGCTTTATTCTTTTTATTTCAATCCTCTCGATTGCTTCCTACAGCAACCTGAGTCAGAGTGAAGCTATTGCCAAACTTAATGCTACAAAAGCCGCTAGCGCTCTCGATGATTTAGAAGTCTCCCAAGAAAAAAGTCGCGAAAATTTTCGAAAGCTGATGAATAGTCGTGTGAAGATTCAGGAGACTATTGAGAAACTCAATGAAGTTTCCGAAGAAAAGGTCACTATCGCTCAAATCGCCGCGGATCAATTCATTCAAGATGCCTACTCAGCATTTAATCAGGGTAATTTTAGCCGCGCTAAAATGTATGCCGAACAAGCAAAGTCACTGGCCCCTAACTACAAATCCGTCATCGTATTATTTGGAAAAATCAGTCTTCTCGAACTTAATGTAGACGAAGCAAACAAGTACTTCCTGCAAATTGATCGAATCAAATACAAGTTCTTTGATCAAAAGAAAATTCTCAAAGGAAATACAGACGAAATCATTCGTTTAATTCAAACCATTCAAAAAGACCCGAGTTTCTCTAAGCATAAACATGCCATCTTTCTTGGTCTCAAACGCATTAAACTCTCCAACAAAAATAAAATTCGAATTTTCAAAGAAACTCTATTGCAAAAAGGAGATGAACTCAGCCCCACTAGATTTGTGACTTCTCAAGAGAGTTTTCCACTTTTCACCTTATCAATACTACCAATTAGAGAGCTGATCTGTAAGCGACATATAAAAACTCTCAATAAGCATGTTCACTTCTTAAAAAACATCTCATACTTAGAGTTACACAATCAAGTCAATGTTCCTCTTCGTCAACTGAGTCTCATCGACAATATTAAAACGATGCGCTTAGTCAACTGTCAGGTCAATCCCTTTATTTGGTCCGCTCATAAAAATCGTGAATCACTTGAGCATCTCATTTTAATCGAGACACCGCTCGCAGATTATGCGCCACTCGCAAAAATCACTTCTTTAAAAAAATTGAGCCTTTCTAAGCCATCAAATTTAAAGAAGAATTCTCAAGCTACTCTTCTACTCAAAGAAAGTGGGATAAAAATCGACTTTATCCAAACTCAGAATTGAGGTAGGCAATTTCTTCCTGTAGACGATCTTGGACTCGTTTTTTATAAACGTAGACAGAGCTCTCGCTAACGCCGATTTCCGCAGAAATTTTCTCCACTCCATGCCCCTCAATACTCATCAAAAATGCTCGGCACACACCTTCGCTAAAATGATTTATAACTTTCTCCCAGGCCATATTCGCGATATAAGTCTTCCATTCTTTTTCAGCAATCTCTTCTATTTCTGGAATGCTAATGGACTTCTCTAAATCCTTACTCGAATCGGGAATTTTGCTCAGAGATAGGTTTTTGCCTCTTAAAAAATCACGGACTTGATTGGCGGTGACGGTATAGAGCCAATTGCGGAATTTTCCGCGGTAATTATCATAGCTAAAGTCAGGGAGCTTTTTCCAAAGCTTAATGAGCACGAGTTGAACGATCTCGAGTGCATCATGATGATTGAGTTCCATACGTCGGATGACATTATAAATGTATTGCTTATAAGTCGCGACAAACTCTTCCCACGATTTTTCATCGTACTGATCCTTGAGACGGATCAGCATGGTTTTTCTCGTACTCCAATTATCCATAGACAAAAAAAAGGGAAGCGTTTAAGCTTCCCTTTTAAAATTCTTTCTTAACCGAGTGCGGGTGCTGAATGCGGATTCGCAAAAATTGAATTCACCGCCTCGCAGAACTCATCACGTTTTGTGAGTAATGCATTCTGTAAGTCTTTCACCTGCATTTTTGCATCTTGGCAAGTCTTGCTCTTACGACGGGCTGCAGACCAAGCTTCTAAAGCCGTCTTCCACTCTTCATAAGTCTTTTCAAGCTTAGCTTTAAGCTCAGGCATATCTTTCGTCTTAAGTTGTTCTAAAGCTCCTTCTAAAGACTGAACACCCCAGAACTCTTGCTTCTTGTGATTGATCTGCCATTTCTGCATGCGCTTAAGTTTCCAAGTCATACCTAATTTTGAGGCTGTCCAAATGATCCACTTCGATGGGTCAAACTGCCATGCTCTTACACCGTTACGGTAATCCGACTGGAAGGTATGGTGGAAGTTATGATAACCTTCACCGTATGTAACGAGTGCAAGAAAGAAGTTATCACGTGAAGTATCTTTCTTAGCGTAAGGCTGTGCACCCCAAATGTGCGCTAAAGAGTTAATGAAAAAAGTGAAGTGGTGGTTAAGAACAAAACGCAATAAACCCGCTACCAAGAACATAGCAATCATACTGTGAGCCAAACCATTAGCGTGAGGATTAATTGTGTGACCAATGTAACCAATAAGCGCAGGTAAAACAAAGTTACCGAAAATGAGCATCGGCATGTAGTACTTTTCTTGGAAAGTACAAATTTTGTTTGCTTGGAGGTCTTTTACATTACCATAATCTTTATCCGTACGAGTATCTTGGAATATCCATAGGATGTGAGAGAACCAGAAACCCTTCTTTGCAGAGTAAGGATCTTTTTCATTATTATCCACATATTTGTGGTGATCGCGGTGATCGCGACTCCAAGAGATAATTGAGTTCTGAGCTGCGACTGCACCCCAAAAAGCAAACCACGACTGAAAAACGGCATTCGCTTCATAAGTTTTGTGCGACCATAAGCGGTGATAACCAACTGTAATACCCGTACCAGTAAAGACCATAAAAAAGCCAAAAACTGCCCACTCAAAGCCAGTAAAGCCGTACTTGATCCCATACCATGGCACGAGTGTACAAGCAAGAATAAAGGTGAGACTGAGGCTGATAGTATTAAGCCAATTATATTTTTTGTCTTCTGTCATATATTTCTCCAAATCTTTTATATTGTTTTACGCCCTTTTCTTTTTATCCACATATAATCATTCTAGAAAAGGAAGCACTACAAATTAACATAAACTTCATTTTTTTCAACCTCTTCCGGCAAATACAATCGAGTTAAAGTAAGCAGGGAATTTCAAATTAAAGTAGTAAAATTATGCTCTCTTTACTAAATATCAAAGTTTTCATTAGATCTTAAGTCTATTAGACTTTGATTCAATACAAAGGCGATTACCTTTAGTAAAATTTGGGATTTTTCATGTTATACACAATCATTTATATCAGCGAATCAAGCAAAGACATTAGCGAAAAGGATCTAGAGCAAATACTTACATGCTCTAGAGCCAACAATTGTACAGTTGGCATAAGTGGCATGCTCATTTATAAAAATGGTGAATTCATGCAAGCACTCGAAGGCGATAAAGACGCTGTTGAAAAGTTAATGGCCCGTATTGACGGGGACGATCGACACGAAAACATCACCATTTTATCTCAAAAACCGATTCCCAATCGCCATTTTAAAAACTGGTCAATGGGCTTTGAAAATATTTCAGACGATCGCTCGAAAGGCCAAGTGGAACTCAGCTCTTTCTTAAGCTCATCTAATAAACAAAATGATACTGCTCACAACTTCCTAAAGAGTTTTTATAAACAGTAAATCCAGCTATTTACTCAAGAACTTTAAAGTTTACTCCATCCACAATCGACATCTGAAACCTACCCGATTTCCATTGATACCTACGGAACAATTCCCCTTCAGCTCGCTTTGACTTCACTCTGTCGTAATCCGATTTATGAGCTTGCCCCCATAAGTAAGTTTTCTCTTCAGTTAATTTTAAAGGTTTATCCACAGAGCTCTCACTCCAAGTCCCCTGTACATAGCCCGTTTGGATCTTCTCAAAAGCTCGCGCTAAAGACTTCCTATCATCGCCGTAGACCACCAAACTCTGACCTGGTATTCCTCGAACGGCGCCCAAAAAACGCGCCTTCAAAAACAGAGGATTGGGAGCTAAACCCAAATAGCTTAAAGATCCTTTGAAGGCTCCCTGCTCTGTAAAGGAGTTGAGGGGTGCGCTAAGCTTCACACCCTGCTTAGCCACATCTAACAATTGATTATTTTTACCGACAATGATAAGAAAATCATGAGTATAATAAGTGAAAAATTTCTTCGCATAGTCATCGGCAATCAACATATCTTCTACTAATGATGGACTACCTTTTGCGAAAAATCTTGCCATCTTGTTTAATAAGTCTAACTCTGAACTACTCGCTCCAGCGGGGTAAATGATTTTAATCTTCGCTTTATCGGGCCATTGAGCGCTAAGCGAACTAGTCAACAAAATCAAGGCCACAAAAAAGTATTTCATTTTTCCTCCTCTTCAAACTCAGCTTTTAAAGATGAGTAAATTTCATTTAAAGACGAAAATCGTGCCTCGTAAAATTCTGCTTCCAAACTCTGCCTTGTCGCCCCTTCCTCCGACTGCTTATCCATGGCCTCCAACCACTCATTAAACGCCCTCATTTCAAAACGATCACGAGGCTGCTTATTTTTTGCATTTTCAAACCAAGTCCAACGGAGCTCACGAGATTCTAAATTGGCTTTGATAACTTGATCTCGAAAATGAGGATAAAGATAAAGACCAAGGGCTTTGCCATCAGGCATCACAGTCAATAAATCTATAGGGCTCTCAGAGTTCCTGAGTTTGTCAAATTCCCTATAGGCTTCGTCTTCTTCACAAGCTAAAAAATAACTCAGCACCCCTTTTATAGAAGTCGTATCACTAAGATTGACCTGCTCATCTGGCGCCTTTTCATCCTGAAGTTTTAACACATACTCTTTCAACTCAGGCGCACCAACACTTACTTCTTTTAACCCCACTAAAGGCACCATAACTTCCGCTACTTGCCCTTTATCCAAAACGGAATCATGAAGCTTTTTATTATTCACATAAAGCTCACAAGCCTTCTCACCTTTTGAAGCTAAATCAATCTTAATTCCCTTGTCGCGTAAGGAAAATTGATAGGCATGTTGCGGCGCTCGCAAATCAAAACTCTGATTCTTTCCGAGCGACAAATAAGGCTTTAACATCTTACCACTCACTTGCATCTCGATGGTATTCTTACCTTCTTTTAAGTTCTTTAAAACAAGACCATCACGACCAAGTAATTCACTCTCCCCATTCACCATCACAAATGGTGGCACTAAAAAGGCTTCTGTTCGCCAATACGAATGAGGCAAAGTTTGTTCTTCGCGAAACAATAAGTTAACGCCTTCTTTTAAGTCCTTTTTGGAGCACGTGATCTCTGCTTTTAGGACTGTAGAATCGAGCGCTTCTCCACGAAAAATGAGTTTTTGTCCACTATCAGAAAAAGCGCCTAAGTAATAAGAACTTTCATAGGACCACAAATTATTTTTCGGATCGTACCACTGTAAGTCATCATCTGTCGCAGCAATCTTTTGCTCAAAGGCAATCAAGGCATGATCAGCTCCCATTCGCCAATTTTTAGACTCAAACACAAGCTCATTCTTACCTTCTTTTAAAACACCTTGACTAATCGCTTGGGGATACGGAATCTTCACTCCATTAAGCCATACATTTTCTACTTCTTGCGGAAAATGCAAAAGATAGGTTTGAGAAGTATCATCACATTGATAATAACGCTTATATCGAAAACCAGGCTCTTTGCTTAATTTCATTTGACTGAGGGAGTCAACTGACAACCATTTATCCTGTCCTTCTCCAATGGTTTGAACCCATTCGTACTCATTAAAATGTTGCGCCCACACTAAAGCTCGGTGCGGTATAGGAGATGAAAAGCGCAAAATGAGGTCTTCATAAAAGGCCGGTAAGTTCTCTAAATTAAAAACCAACTGTCCCTTGCCGACGGCTAAATGACGTCCCTCATTTAAAATTTCTATAATAACGTAATCGTCACTGAAAATTTCTAAATAGCCTCTTTCAGGTAAAGTTTCTACAGGCCATCGATAAAACACTTCGCCCTTAGGCAAAAACTCCCCATGCTCACTCCAAATTTTATAACCACTCGCACCGGACTGCATCTCTTTGGCAAAATTTCTGCTCCCAATCCACGACTCAAAACTCGCACCATAAGGAGCCGCTAAATGGTCAAAGAATAGAGCTTCCGCAGGGATCGGGTCAAAAATGGCCCTTTCTCGATGACTCCCCTCAGGAAGTAAAGAAATTTGAGCAAAAGCTGAAAAGACGCAAAGTACGAGTATTAAAAAACCTTTCACTGCACCCAATCCACTATTTTATAAATAGTGCCATTTTTAAAACTCATCATATACAGCTCACCATTTGCGTCTTCCGCAAAACTCGCAACTTGTAAAGCGGCGCCTTTGATCCTGTGATTCTCTACAATTTTATCGCCTTCTTTTCTCAAAAGCCAATAAGCTCCTGAAGCAAAATCACTCATCACATACCAACCACGCATTTTTTCGATTGATTGACCACGATAAACATAACCACCTGTAATCGACAAGCCTTCTTTTCTCGGATATACAAAGAGGGGGTCTTCAAATGGCCCCTCACTAGAAACGACCTTGCGCTGCACGACTTTTTTCTTTTTCTTTCTTTGCACAAATTGATAAGGTCCAAAACCTTCACGAACATTCCAGCCGTAATTCACCCCGGATTTAATTAAGTTCACTTCTTCAAACTTATTTTGTCCTACATCACCGCACCAAATCTCCCCCGATTCCCTATCAAAAGAAAAACGCCACGGGTTACGCAATCCCCACGCATAGATCTCTGCTTTCGAATCAGCCTTATTGACATAAGGATTATCTTTCGGTATCTCATAGGAACTCTTGCCTAAAACATCCAAGCGCAAGATACTGCCATGAACATTCGTCAAATCTTGACCATAGCCTTTCGGGTCACCAGCTGAACCACCATCACCGACTCCCACATAGAGCTTCTCATCTGGACCAAAAGCCAGTTGGCCACCATTGTGATTCCCGTAAGGCTCAGGCATGCTCAAAACTTCTTCTTCACTCTCTAAATCGAGTTTATGATTCTCCAATTTAAAGCGAGCCACAATGGATCTACGTGGTTGCTTTGCTGAATAGTAAATATAGACTTGATGATCATCTTCAAATCGAGGAGATTTTACCATGCAGAGAAGGCCTTCTTCGTTAGCCGTCCCTAAACGCTTTGAGATATCTGCCACTAAAGATTTCTTTTTGCCATCTTCGCAAAGCCAAATCTTTCCTCTTTGCTCCAAAACATACCAAGAATTACTGCCTAGGTCAATTAAACCAATAGGACGCTCGAAAGTCTTTTTCTTAAATAAAGGCTCTAACTTTAAGTCATTGCCAAACAGTGAAAAACTCACCATCATTAGTAATAATAATCTCATCGACACTCCTTATTTTTGCAAAAGAGAAATTAAAAAATGTAATTCTTCCTGAACTTCTGCCGGATCATTTAATGTATCCGCCACTAATTTACGAAGAACTTTCGAAAAGTCACGACGCAAACGATGAATCGCGACTGTAAAAGCATTTTCCGTCACACCTAGAATTTCAGCACCTTCACGCAAGCTCGCTTCACTATCACCATTGAGATAAGGCTTCATAACTTCCCAGCGATCTTGATCACCGCGCTCGATAAAACGTTGCTCTAGTTCTTTCATACTCTGTTCCAAAAGCGTCAAAGCCCAAGCGCGCTGATAAGCTTCGTCAGCACCTAACTCACTCATATCCTGCAAGGAGTATTCCGCGGCTTCATAATCAACTTTCACCTGATTACCACCGCGTTTTTGAGCTTGCCCACGCTGCCATTCATTTTGCATGAAGCGCTTAAATAAAGTGAGTAAAAAATTTCTGAAACGACCCTTTTCCGCATCGGCACGCTGTAAAACATCACGCTCGAGTAAGTAAGCAAAAAAACCTTGGCTTAAATCTTGCGCATCTTCCGCACTGCGTCCCGAACGCCTCGCGAAGGCATAAAGTGGATGCCAATAGCGCCGACAAAACTCTGCTAACTCGGTACTTCCTCCCGAGCTCGCCTTGAGAATAAGACTCCAACTCGTGGGATTGAAGCCACGACCAGCTGCATTAATATTTTCTTGATACTTTGTGTCAGACATGCTGTAAGGTTTTCAATTATTTTTGCAATTATGGGTATCTCGAACTAAACTTATCCAAATTATTAAGGATATACAATGAATAGAAACCCTCTTTCAAATTCCGACAAGTCCGCCGACTTGTTGAAAATGGGATTACTCGATGATGATGAACAGGAGCGTTATTTAATCTGTGACTCCATTGCATCAGGGGGCATGGGCATGATTTATCGTGCTTATGATAGCCATACTGAACGCTATGTAGCTTACAAAGTCATTCATCCTGAACTCCAAAAAAATAAAGCCATTTTCGAACGCTTCACTTATGAATCTGAAGTAGCTGCACGTCTTGAACACCCAAATATTATGCCCGTTTATGATGCGGGACACGACCCTGATGGACGCCCTTTCTATACAATGAAGTTACTCAAGGGGCAGACTTTAGCCAAATTCATTCATAAGCTAAAGAATAATCAAAGCACCTCAACTTTTGAAAACATGGTCGAGATCCTAATCAAGGTTTGCGATGCTATTTCCTGTGCCCATGAGCAAGAAATTATTCACCGAGACCTAAAACCAGACAATATCATGATCGGAGACTTTGGTGAAGTTCTTGTTTTAGATTGGGGCCTTGCTAAAATCCCTCAAACAAAAGATGCTCCCATTGATCATCTCTCTCCATCAACCCCAAGTGAATTCAGTCAAATGGGCGCCGTTATTGGCACTCCCGCATATATGGCACCCGAACAAGCGCAAGGAAAAGTGGTTGACCCCAGAGCTGATGTCTATTCTCTAGGCGCACTCTTGCAAACGATGCTCACTTTCAATCCTCCAATCGAAGGCGAAAATACCGAAGAAATCCTCTCTCGAGTTTCTACTGGGCAAATCCAATCTCCGGGAAATAACGACTTCCTCCCTGATAGCTTAGGTGAAAAAAATCAGCGTATCCCGCGTTCGGCCTTAGCCGTTATTAAAAAAGCGACTCAACTTAAACCCGAAAATCGTTATAAATCATCGGCAGAATTTGCACAAGAACTCAAACAAATCCTCGGTGGTTTTGCGGTAAATGCTGAAAATGCTGGCGCCATCCGACTCTCACTCTTGCTCATTCAGCGCCATAAAATCGTCTCCGCCATTACCGCTATTTTTACTTTATTATTCGTCGTTGTTGGGGCTAAATCTATAAATGCAATTCACCAAGAACGCAACTTTGCCTTAGAACAACACGAGATTGCTAAGCACAATTACAACGAAGCGCAAAATGCCCTAAATAAACTTAGAGAAAGTGCCGAAATCTATTTATCACGTGCGCGCTACAACATCAGTAAAGGTGAATTTGATGCCGCCCTCATGGATGTTCAAACCTACCTTAAACTCAACCAACACAATGCAGAAGCTTACCTATTATTAGGCCGAATTAACCAAGCTCATAAAAACTTTGCGGAAGCCGCAAAAGCCTTTAAGAAGGCACAGGCTCACGGCGACAAGAGTGAAAATGCTGTCAACAGCCTAAAAATTGCTTCCGCAGCTCAAACCTGTGTCGACGCTCATGGCCACCTCGCAAAGGATGAAATCTTTTCGATTTATTGCCAGTTGATTTCCAACTCACAAATTCCCGAAGCCTCACAATTCCTCGATGACCTTTTGAGTAATGAAGAATTTTCAAATCGCGTTTTTAATGAACTCTTTGCTCATACCAAACTAATTGGTAAATTAAAATTTTGTCCTAAAGGCATGCTCCACATGCGCTTAAGCCCCGAGAATAAGGACCTTACTCCTCTGCGCTATTTCCAGAAAGCCATTTTTGGAACTTTAGCCATGCCCAATACTATGATAAGTTCACTTCACCCCTTAAAGGGACTAGCGATTATCACCTTAGACATCCGTGGAACTCACGTATCTTCACTAAAGCCTCTTTATAATTCGACGGTCTATAACCTCTTAGTGGACGATACTCATATTGATGATTTCTCTGCACTCAAGGGCCATAAAATTAATATCCTTTCTATGCGAAACGTTCCAGTCAAATCCCTCGCTTCTCTAGAAATGGTTGATATAAGACATTTGGATATTGCCTCGAGCCCCATCCGCACGCCTAATTTGAAACACATTGCGCACATTCCTTCTTTGGTACTACCAATTACATGGAGAAACTATGTTCAAAAAGATACTTTCCCCAAGGGAACAAAGTTGATCTGGGCACAAAAAACCATAAGCTCAGAAGTCGATGCTCTACGCTTGCGCTTTAAACAAAAAGTATTTTTAGAATTATAAGTTTACTGAGGCTTCTGTGCCAAAGTAAATCTATTGCCTTCAGGGTCAGAAAAAATCTCTGCCTTCAGACCGACTGGAGGTGCGGCAATTTTTAAGGGAGCAAAGCCAGCATCAAGTAACTGTTCGCGGATATCACTGTAGTTCACAGAATAATAAACCCACATGGTATTACAACCCTTTTGAGCTGAAGCATTTGGCTGCTGACGAACACCTAAAACTAAACCATTACTCAATTGGAACTCAACCCAGTGATTCGAGTCAACTACAGGCGCACCGAGCAATAACGTATCACGGTAAAATTCACGCGCTCTATCTAAATCATCGACGCTGATGATGATACCATAATTTCTTTCGTACACTTAAGTGCTCCTTTATTTTTTCATTTTAGGACGAAAATCTTGAGTTAACGGCTACTTTAAAGCAACTTATTCAAATAACAATAAGGTTTTGTTAATGTCCCGTTCGAAATTGCTCGCTAAGCGTGAAGAGAAACTTCTAAAAATGCGCCAGCAGCTTATTACTGGTTTCACTTGGCTGCTCTGTTTAGCCATGGTTCTCGGTACTCTTTTACTCTTAGTTTCCGGATTGCGCCTGCTTTTATTGAGCTCAAATCCTCAATTTGTTTTGGAGAAAATCCAAATCAAGGGCAACACTCACATTACTCCTGACGACCTTATCTACTCACAGCTTCACGAATTAAATGTCATCGAAAGAAAAATTAACCTCTTCCAGGTCTCACCCTCTGACCTTAGAGAAAAGCTTGAGGCAAATCCTGCCATCCACGAAGTTAACGTCGAACGCATTTTACCTGATACTCTTTCAATCACGATCACAGAAAAGCAAGCTCGTGCTCAATTTGTAAAAGATGGTAAAATCTACCTCGTCAGTAACGACTCCACGCTACTCCCCTATGGAGAAGGAAAACAAGTCTACCTACCTTTAATTGCCGTGAAAGTGGAAGACGAACTCGAACTCGGAGAAAAAATCAATACTGAAGAAAATCAGCCCGTTTTTGATTTCCTAAACTATTACGACAGCTACGCCATTAGACGAAATGGTGAAACTTATTTCCCCTCACAAATCTTTAAAGTTGCTCGAATTAGGCAAGACCCAAAAGGGGATCTCGTGCTCTTTCTCAGGCAATCTGGCATTAGCGATAATTTTAAAATTGCTCGCAATAATGTCCTTATAAAACTCGATAGCTCCGAACTCGCTTTGAGTTTGGATCGCGCATGTATCTACTTAATTGAAAATCGCATCGATGGCAAAGCTATTGAAAAGTATATCGATGCACGTTCACATAGGGTTTTTGTCGAATGAAAAAAAATCAAATTGGTCTAAGAAAAACAAAGCAAAGAGAACTTATCCTAGAAATCATTAGCTCTGCTCAGGGGCCGGTTTCTGTCAATGAAATTGCCCTTCTTCTTGAACAGCGCGATCAAAGTATAGGTATCGCAACTATCTACAGAACCGTGAATTTACTTTTGGAAAACGAACTCATTCAATGCGTCCGCCTACAAGATGCGGTTCAACGTTATGAACAAACGAATATTCCACACCACCACCATTTTCACTGTAATGAATGTGATAAAGTCTACGACCTTGAAGGTTGCTACTTACATCTTCACGAGTCCACTTTAAAAGAGGGCCACTTAGTCAACTCTCACGAAATAACTTTTCGTGGCGTCTGCAAAGACTGTCAAGAAAGTTCTTAAGTCTATACTCTTTAACTTGAATATATAAAAATCTCACATAATATCTATTTATTCGAATAAACAGATATAAAGAACCTAATGACAAAAATTTCCATTGAACTCGTCCCTCACGCAGCTGAAGAAATCACTTGCGAACTCAAAGGGATCCAAGAAGCCTTTCCAAAAGTCAACACTGTAAACATTCCCGACATCGTCCGTTTACCGACTCGTAGCTGGGAAGCCTGTGGCTTTTGTGCCCCCATGCTCGAACGTGACATTCCCCATTTACGCGCTTGTGATTTTGATCTAAGCAAAGCACAACTGCTTCATGATATCATGGCTGAATACAAATTTGATGAAGTACTTCTAGTTGGAGGCGACTTCTTTGAAGGCAGAGAACACTTTGATACATCGACGGTTGACTTTATTAAATTTTTCAAAACAAACTACCCAGACGTCAAAGTTTATGGTGCGATCGACCCTTACAGAGCTGATTTTGAAACTGAAATGAAGTATCTCAAAGAAAAAATGGCGGTTGGTATAGATGGCTTTTTCACGCAACCTTTCTTCGACTTAGAACTATTAGCCAAGTGGATCGAAGCGCTCAAGGACCAAGTCGTTTACTGGGGCCTTAGTCCAGTCCTAAGCGCTAAGAGTCAAGCCTACTGGGAAAAACGCAATCTGGTTAATTTCCCTAAAGATTTTGTACCTGAACTCGAATGGAATGCTCAATTTGCCGCCGATGCGATTGAACTCATCGACAAGTATAATTCTTGCCTGTATTTCATGCCCATTCGCATCCCTGTAGTTGATTACCTCAACGCCATTATCCCAAAGAGTAAAATCTTAGGCTCACTCCTACGCTAGATCATGTTAAAATTTCTCTCACTGTTTTTGTGTCTGCTTGCTAGCTCCTGTATGACCCAAAAGCAAAGAGTTGAAATTGCCCATACCGAGCTTACTGCTTTCCTCGCCCTTGAACCGAGTATAAAAAAAGAACTCATTCTCGAGGATGCTCGCTTTACCCTACTTCATATTCCCCAATCACATTACTCAAAAATCTATTGCGATAAGCTTCTCGAAAAGTTTGAATTATGGCAAGGGAAAAGGGATTTATCCTCCATCGCTGAGGAACAAGACAAATACTCTCAGCTCATCCAAAAAATTGATTCTGAACAAAAATCTATTATCAATTTTTTGCGTAAACATCATAGTAGTTATGACTGCCTTTATGTGGAAGGTCTCGCCTACCCTGGCACCTACGCGACTAAAAAACCACTCCAGGAAATCGCCCAAATCAAAGACGAAGTTAATCGTGCGCTCCAGTTCGCTGATGGCACACATCGCGCTCCGCAACCAGCTTATTTTGCGGGAGCCTCTTTATTCCTTTACCAAGAAGATAAAACCCCAATGCTCGGGGTTGAACACCAAGCTTTGTTGCGTTTAACACACAAAGCTTATTCAAAAGAATATGACTCGAAAGTACCACGCAGTGCCTTTATTCAGGCCTGTCATGAGGAGCGAGAAACTCAAATGATCAAAAACATGAGCAAGAAATATGAAGCCAACAATCGCTATGACCGCTCAATAAAATTTCTTTTATGTGGCTCATTACACGATTTTAAAGACAATGTTTTGGAATGGAATAAACTCCATCCAGAGATGAAGTTTAATTTACTAATTTTAGAACCTTAGGTGAAGGTCGTTTACTGCTTCATTTGCAAGTAGGGAAGTAAACGGCTCGATAGCATAAAATGCCACTCGGTGAGTGTCTGCTTTACATCATCATAATCTTTCGAACCAGAAAGATCCGCCTCCGTATTTAAACGCATGCGACACTTAATAAATTTATCTACATTGGCGACCAACTCCAAAGTGTATCTTCTGCCCACGTGATCCACAAACTCTAAACGTTCCCCTTCAAAATCGACCTTACTGATAGGACGAGCCACTTCTACATCAAGATAACGCGATTGAAAAATCTGTGACATGAAACCATGAGTCTGTTGATCCGACATTTTGGCTAATTGTGTCGGGTACTTAAATTTAAAGGGCTTATTAATCTGGCTACGTCCAGCTTGCCAAATCAGGCGTTCGCGACTGAAATAGGAAGCCGAAAGTACAGATTTATAATCAGGTAAAAACTTTCTTAACCACACACGTGGGTCAGCTTGCGTATTTCGCAAAATTTGAGTCGAGATAAAGACCCCATTGCTATCGGGGTCCAAATAATAACGCCCAGCTGCTTTACCGCCTTGATTATGGGACTTACCCAAGAAAAGACTTTTCGCCGAGCCATCTTTATAATTTAAAGATAATTCTACGGGCCTTTCGTTCATGCGTTCCGATTTTTTGTCCAAAGCATAAAACTTCATATCTTGACTACGTGTGTCGACTGTCTGTGCGACTTTCATACCCTTCAAATCTTCGATAACATCATTGATTTGTTTTTGGTCCGCAATAAAATCAAAACGGTTCTTCACCACCCAATCGCCATCGACTTTGTGGAGGTCAGTTTTAAACGGACCTTGTTCAAGACTGATTGTATCAATCTCTTTAAAGTCTTTAAAAACGACATCTCCAGAACGAAAAGTACCTCGATTAACTTCTTCATCTTTTCGGGTTAGAAAAAATAAAACTAATAAACCTAAGCTAATCAGTAAAACTCTATATAAATGTTTTAGCTTCATGCCGCTCTCCTCTTATAACTTAAGCTCACAAGCCACCTTATTAATAAAATTAGCAACACCATCAGTGGTGGTAAATAGAGGTTCCAATAAAAGACTCTCTTTTCAAACGCCTGGGCGCTGGCTTTCAGTTCAGATTCGATTTCTTTGAGCCTCAAATCAGCTTTGTCTCGGCTTTCTTTCTTTTCTGCCAAAGCCTTCTTTTCATCAGGGTTCAAAATTAACTGACGCACCATTTTACTTTCCAATTGACTCACTGTGCGGCCAGACTTAGCATGCTCTAATTGCAAGCTTTCAATTTCGTCCAATTTCGCATCGTACTCATCAATTTGACGCTGGTAAACATAAGCAAAGTTACGGCGCTTAAAACGACGACCACGTAAACCTAAAAGACTCCCGTCATTGAGTGCTGTGTCGAGGACATTTAAAAAGAAAACCGTATTATCGCTAATCGACACGCGTTCACGACGGCCGTTAAACAAATGTTGGATATTCGTTTGGAAGCTATCGTGCAACATATCCGCATCACTAACTAAAATTACTTCAGCGGCTTTTGTCGCCTGCTTGACGTGCTTTTCTTTGTCGGCACCTGTGGGCAAATACTTCTGGAACGCACTCTTAAATTCTCCACTCACACGCATGGCGAGAATCTTTTCATCCGCTTCTTGAGTTATTTGCTGAAGAATGGAACGACTCTTTAAGGCATCCTGACGCTTCACACCCAGGTTATTGCGGCTACTCTTCATTAAGACTTCGTATTTTATGCCATCAATCGGGCGATAATCTAAGTAACCGGCATAAGGAATGTGAAGCTTTTCTACATTGGTAAAAAACGGTTCATCACTTTTCAAATTCTCAGGACTCAAGCTCAACATAAAGGGGTTTTCTTTCCCTTTTACTGGTGTCTTTAAATCTTTATCAGCGACTAATTCTTCAGGTACATAACGTACACCCCAAGCTTCTGAAAAGCCTAGTAAGGAACTCATTTGCGACATACGCCCTTTTTGACTCGTACCTTTATTAAACTTCCCTTCCACGAGCGAGAAGTTATCTAAGAAACACAAAATTTTACCGCCACGCATTAAGTACTGATCCAAAGCATACATACTTTCTTCTGACAATGTTTCAGGGTGAACTAACACAACCATTTCAACTTTATCGGGAATCACTTTCACTTTTGGACGCATTTGTAAGAGCGTGTAATCTATACGCATTTCCGTGATAATTGACCACTCGGGCTCATCTTTAATTCGACCTGAACTTGGATCGGCTTGTAAACCGGTAACTGGGAGAGAGGACTGAAAGATAATCATTGGCTTTTCTACTTTTTGTGCTGATGAAAGCAGTCGCGTCACGTTCAGTTCCATCTGATCTTCTTCATCCTTGGTAAAAGCAGGAATTGTCATCACTTTATCTTGATAAGTCACTGCTACACCGAGGTACATGATTCCCTGTTGGCCCATTTTGATTTCCTGAAGGCCATCAAATCGTGCCGAGGTTTCACCTGGACTTCCCGGTTGAGGATCGATAAGTTCTAACTTGAGTTTCCCATTTGATTCCTCGGCATACTCACGCAAGAGGTCTTCGACTCGACGAGCCAAAGCTTTTTGCTCCATACTCACACCTGGAGTACTACGTGAAAAGTAGAAGCGAATGCGAGCCGGACTTTCCAGTTGCTGAATGACTTTTTTACTGGCATCACTGAGGGTATAAAGCTTATCTGCCGATAAATCCACACGCACGGAAACATTTCTGAAAATCAAATTCACAATCACCACACTCACAAATACGAGTCCAATCACCACGGCTGTAATCGGGCGATTGAATTTGTGTGACGCTTTGCGGCAACGTAAAATCGCTACGGTACTACCTAAGCCGAAAAGCATAATGCTGAAGAAGTAAATGAAGTCACGTAGATCAAAAACGCCACGTGCTAAACTCGCAATATGTGGGATGATACTGAAGAAAATCAACGTCTCCACCACATCGCTAGGTAAGACACTATTGAGTAGGGCTTCGATACCTAACTGCTGCATGCCTGCCACCATAAAGATTAACATCAACAGGAAACTACATATATAACTCGTCACTTGATTCTGAGTTAAGGACGAGCACACGCCGCAAAGAGCCAGACACATGCCACCGAGTAATAAACTACCACCATAACCAGCAATAATTCGCCCCGTGTCGGGATCGCCAAGGTAATAACAAGTGACTACCATGGGGAAAGTGAGTAAAAGAGCTGTCGCTAAAAAAGCCCACGCAGCTATAAACTTACCTATCACCGCCTGCCAAACCGTCACAGGCATCGTCAAGAGAAGTTCTAAACTTCCCACACGATCTTCTTCTGACCACATGCGCATGCCCACGGCAGGAATGAAAAATAAATAGAGGTAGGGATGAAAGTCAAAAAGAACTCGCATACTCGCTTCGTTGAGCTTGTACCAATCGGCAATCTTAAAACTAAAAATTGCTGACGTCACCAAGAAAGCGATCAAAAACACATAGGCTAAAGACGAGCTAAAGTACGATTTATATTCGCGCTTGCTAATCGCTTTAACTGAACGGAAAAAACTACTCACCAGTCAGCTCCTCCGTTAGGTAAAGTTAAATCACGGAAGTTATCTGCGAGCTTATCACCTCGAGATTTAAAGTCACTCACACTCTCGTTAGCGACTACTTCACCACGTCTCATAACGACGACACGGGTACAAAGTGCCTCGACCTCTTCTAAAATATGTGTAGAAATCATCACCGCTTTTTCTTTTCCGAATCCTTCAATAATTTTACGAATCTCAAACTTTTGATTGGGATCCATACCATCCGTTGGTTCATCCAAAATCAAAATGGGGGGATCATGTAAGACTGACTGAGCAAAACACGTCCGTTGGCGATAACCTTTTGATAAAGTTCCAATATTTTGATACGCCACGCGCTCGAGAAAACATTTTTGAATAACGGCATCAACCGCAGTTTTTCTATCTCCACCATCAATCCCTCGCAACTCAGCAGTAAAAGCCAAGAATGACTTCACTGACATATCGTGATACAGCGGGGCTGTTTCAGGTAAATAGCCGATTTGAGATTTACAGAACATTTCATTATCCGCCATGCTCTTGCCACAAATTTTAACTTCGCCAGAACTTGGGCTCAAATACCCTGTAATCATCCTGATAGTTGTTGACTTCCCTGCTCCATTGGGTCCAATAAATCCTAAAATGTCACCTTTTTCTACTGAAAGGCTGACTTGATTTACCGCACGGATATCTCCAAAATAGCGCACTAAATTATTAACTTCTATCATTATTATCCTACCTAGGTATTGTGCATTTTTTTAACTCCGCTAAAATAACACCTAATAACAATTTTGAACTCATTTTGCGTACAATTTTTTGCGCTTATAGCAAATAACAAGGAAATATCATGGCAGACTTCAGCTACAGTCCCATCTTCCAGTTTGGGAAAGATGAAACCCAGTACAAATTTATCGGCAAAGAAGGCGTCAGCTCCGTTTCATGCGGCGATCAAGAATTTCTCAAAGTAGAACCTGAAGCTCTTCAAAAAATGGCTTGCGAAGCTTTCTATGACGTCAGTCATTTTCTAAGAGCGAAACACCTCGACTCACTCTCATCTATTCTCCGTGATCCAGAAGCCTCTGAAAATGATAAATTCGTTGCTAGCCAACTTCTAAAAAATGCTGTGATTGCCGCACAAAAAGTTTTACCTTCTTGCCAAGATACGGGAACGGCGATCATCATGGGTAAAAAGGGCGAGCGCGTCATCACTGGTTTTGACGATGCTGAAGCACTTTCACGCGGTGTCCACGAAATTTACACCAAAGCTAATTTGCGCTTTTCGCAAGTTGCTCCCCTCGATATGTATACAGAGAAAAACACTGGCACTAATCTCCCTGCCCAAATTGATATTTACTCGACTCAAGGCGATGAATACAAATTCCTCATGCTGGCTAAAGGTGGCGGTTCAGCCAACAAAACTTACCTCTACCAAAAAACTAAGGCGCTTCTCAACGAAGTCTCAATGCTCGAGTTTGTTAAAACCCATATTACTGACCTTGGTACAGCTGCCTGTCCTCCTTACCACTTAGCACTCGTTATTGGTGGAACTTCAGCAGAAATGAATCTCAAAACAGTAAAACTTGCTTCTGCTGGTTACCTCGACACACTCCCTACTGAAGGTGACATGACTGGTCGCGCTTTCCGTGATACTAAACTCGAAGAACAAATCCTCCAAATCTCACGTGAGTGTGGCTTGGGTGCTCAATTCGGTGGCAAGTATTTCTGTCACGATGTGCGCGTCATTCGTCTTCCACGTCACGGTGCTTCTTGCCCCGTTGGCATGGGTGTCTCATGTTCTGCGGACCGTAATATAAAAGGTAAAATCACTAAAGAAGGTGTCTTCATCGAGCAACTCGAAGAACACCCAGAAAAACACCTCCCAGATACAGCGAATAACCCCGCCGAAAGAGTTGAAGTTATTGATCTGAATCTCGATGATCCCATGGCTGACAACTTAGCTAAACTCAAAGACTCTCCAGTCATGACCCGTGTCAATCTATCAGGAACAATCATTGTTGCCCGTGATATTGCTCACGCTAAACTCAAAGAGCGTTTAGATGCGGGTGAAGACATGCCGGATTACATGAAACAATACCCTGTTTATTATGCGGGCCCCGCAAAAACACCAGAAGGCCTTGCCTCGGGTTCATTTGGCCCCACCACTGCTCAGCGCATGGATCCCTACGTCGACCCTTTCCAAGAAGCTGGTGGCAGCATGATTATGCTTGCAAAAGGTAATCGTTCCAAACAAGTACGTGAAGCTTGCGGTAAATATGGCGGCTTCTATCTTGGCTCCATCGGTGGCCCAGCCGCAATCCTCGGTAAAGACGTCATCACTAAAGTTGAAGTTCAAGAATACGAAGAACTCGGCATGGAAGCGATTTGGAAAATCCAAGTAAAAGATTTCCCTGCTTTTGTTATCATCAACAATAAGGGTGAAGACTTCTTCGCAGGAATTTAAGCCCTTCACTTAAGTTCCACTTCATCAGCCACTGAGTTCTCTCAGTGGCTTTTTTTGTCTTTAAATTTTAATTAATTAAAAGGGCTATTTGAAAATGAATTTGGATTCCCAGTATTTATTAGCATAGTAATAACTTAACTCAGTTAATATATGGAAAGTGAGTCTATGAAAAAACTAGCATTTATCATGTTATTATTATGCTTCTGCGTCAATGCAAAAGATAAAAAAGTCGATTACACAAAGGCAGAATCTTGGAAAAGTTTAGAAAAGTATCTTGTTAACGAAGATGGTCGTAAAATTAAAGGGCTTGACTTAAGTAAAAAAGATTATGTTATGATCTATTTCTCAGCTAGTTGGTGCCCACCGTGTCGTAAATTCACACCTTCTTTAGTTGAGTACTACAATAAATACGCAGAAAAGGATAAATTTGAGCTCATTTTTTACACCAGTGATAGAAGTGAAAAAGCCTCTGAGAAATACATGCAAGATTACAAGATGCCTTGGCCGACAGTTAAGTTCAGTAAGATGAAGTATGTGGACCTAAAAAAATACGGTGGCAATGGCATCCCCTGCTTAGTCTTAATTGATAAAGAAGGTAAAGTTCTTGCTCATAGCTATGAAGGTAAAAAATACCGAGGCCCTTCGGTTGCCCTTAAAAAGATGGATGAATTAATGGGGCGCTAAACCCAATTTTTTATCAACATTCTCAATCCACAGTTTCACAACTGTGGATTTTTTTGTGTAAATTTCCTAGGAGCACCGCATTCAATGCGGAATCCTAACTTACCTGGGAGCGCGGGCATCCCTGCCCGCTTAAGTGCTGAACTCAAGCGAGTCCCATAAGTCCCATAAGTCCTAGAAGTCCTATTGCTTAGACTCTATCTAGGCACAAAAAAAAGCGCATATCCTAAGATATGCGCTCTAAAAATTTCGGCTTGAAGCCTGAACTACCTGTGTGGTAGCACTTCCGGACTTAGCCAGATCTACCTCTAGGGCAGGATGATTTCTATCTAATAGACTCATCCGCCTTTGTGGTAATACTACAAAAAAAAAGCGCATATCCTAAGATATGCGCTTCGAAAAAAAAGGCTGGCAACGACCTGCTCTCCCACAGTCTTAACTGCAGTACCATCGGCGCTGGAGGTCTTAACTACCGAGTTCGGGATGGGATCGGGTGTGGCTCCTCCGCTGTGGTTACCAGCCGGAAAATGTTGGGAAGAAAACTTAGTGATGAAAGATAAGATCGCAAGACCTAACTTAGTATGAGTTAGTGTGTGTGTGCTTATTATCTTTTTTAGGTGACATCGAGTGATGACAACTAAAAAAGAGGTGGACAAGCCTCACGGCTGATTAGTACTGGTCAACTGAACATATTGCTATGCTTACATCTCCAGCCTATCGAACAGGTAGTCTTCCTGTAGCCTTTAGAGGATAAATCCTGGGATATCTCATCTTTAGGGGGGCTTGGCGCTTAGATGCTTTCAGCGCTTATCCTTTCGCGACTTAGCTACCCAGCAATGCACCTGGCGGTACAACTGGAACACCAGAGGTCACTCATTCCCGGTCCTCTCGTACTAGGGAATGCTCCTATCAAATATCCTACGCCCGCAGAGGATAAGGACCGAACTGTCTCACGACGTTCTGAACCCAGCTCGCGTACCACTTTAACCGGCGAACAGCCGGACCCTTGGGACCTTCTTCAGCCCCAGGATGTGATGAGCCGACATCGAGGTGCCAAACCGCACCGTCGCTATGGACGCTTGGGTGCGATAAGCCTGTTATCCCCAGAGTACCTTTTATCCGATGAGCAACGGCGATACCACTTTCCACCGCTGGATCACTAGGTCCTGCTTTCGCAACTGCTCCACCTGTCGGTGTTACAGTAAAGCCTACTTCTACCCTTACGCTCTACGCATGATTGCTGACCATGCTGAGTAGACCTTCGAGCTCCTCCGTTACATTTTAGGAGGAAACCGCCCCAGTCAAACTGACCCTCTGAAACTGTCCCCCATCCGGATTCACGGACGTGGGGTTAGATGCCCAAACTAATAAGGGTGGTATTTCACTGACGACTCACAAACGCCTGACGACGCAAGTTCACAGTCTCCCACTTATGCTACACATATTAGTCCGAACAACAATATCAGATTACAGTAAAGGTTCATGGGGTCTTTCCGTCCATCTGCGGGTATCCGGCATTTTCACCGGAACTACAATTTCACCGAGATCCACGTTGAGACAGTGTCTGGATCGTTACACGATTCGTGCAGGTCGGAACTTACCCGACAAGGAATTTCGCTACCTTAGGACCGTTATAGTTACGGCCGACATTCACCAGGGCTTCATTTCGAAGCTTCGCCCGAAGGCTAACCTCTCCATTTGACCTTTTGGCATTGGTCACGTGTCACACCCTATACTTCCTCTTTCGAGTTTGCAGAGTGCTATGTTTTTGCTAAACAGTCGCCCAGACCTCTTAACTGCGGCCCCCCTGAGGGGGCACCCCTTCTCCCGAAGTTACGGGGCTAATTTGCCGAGTTCCTTAACGTGGTTTCTCTCGCGCACCTTAGTCTACTCGA
Source organism: Lentisphaera araneosa HTCC2155 (assembly GCF_000170755.1). Classification (NCBI taxonomy): domain Bacteria; kingdom Pseudomonadati; phylum Lentisphaerota; class Lentisphaeria; order Lentisphaerales; family Lentisphaeraceae; genus Lentisphaera; species Lentisphaera araneosa. The sequence goes on along the minus strand of NZ_ABCK01000018.1, from coordinate 58,983 downwards.
CCTTCCTACCTGTGTCGGTTTTAGTACGGATAACTAAGCATCAGACGCTTAGAAGCTTTTCTTGGCAGCATGGTTCCATGTTAGACGGTTCCACCCGAGGGTTTCTTCGCCCCATCACAGTTGGTTCTTATGTAAAGCGGATTTTCCTACTCTACGAATTGCCTGCTTGGTATGACTAATCCATCAGTCATTAACATTTTCCTTCCGCGTCCCTTCATCACTACACTTAGCTAGTACAGGAATATTAACCTGTTGTCCATCGACTACGCCGTTGGGCCTCGCCTTAGGGTCCGACTAACCCTGGGGGGACGAACCTTGCCCAGGAAACCTTCGGATTTCGGTGACCGGGATTCACACCCGGTTTTTCGTTACTTATGTCTGCATTCTCACTTCTATGCGGTCCACCTGTTGTTTCCATCAAGCTTCACTCCTGCATAGAACGCTCTCCTACCCCCAGCAAGCTGGGTCGCGTCTTCGGCAATGGGCTTTAGTCCCGATTATTTTCGGCGCAGAATCACTCGATCAGTGAGCTATTACGCACTCTTTAAATGGTGGCTGCCTCTAAGCCAACATCCTGATTGTCCAAGCAACTCCACATCCTTAATTCCACTTAGCCCATCTTGGGGGCCTTAGACGGCGATCTGGGCTGTTTCCCTTTTGTCTATGCGGCTTGTCCCACATAGACTGACTCCTGAGCTCATAAATTTACGGTATTCGGAGTTTGATATTTGTTGGTACCCCGGTAAGGGCCCGCGAAAAATCAGTAGCTCTACCCCCGTAAAGAAGCACTCAAGGCTAGCCCTAAAGCTATTTCGGAGAGAACCAGCTATCACTGAGTTTGATTGGCCTTTCACCCCTATCCACAAGTCATCCAAGCGTTTTTCAGCACGCAATGGTTCGGTCCTCCACCCGATGTTACTCGGGCTTCAACCTGCTCATGGATAGATCACTCAGTTTCGGGTCTACTGCATACGACTAAATCGCACTATTCGTACTCGCTTCGCTCGGCTCCGTTTAATAACTTAACCTTGCCGTATACAGTAAGTCGCAGACTCATTATGCAAAAGGCATGCGGTACATCATATAAAGATGACCCACACTTTGTAGATGTATGATTTCAGGTTCTATTTCACTCCCCTTACGGGGTTCTTTTCGCCTTTCCCTCACGGTACTGGTTCACTATCGGTCACTAACGAGTATTTAGCCTTGGAAGGTGGCCCTCCCTGATTCAGACCGGGTTTCACGTGTCCGGCCCTACTTGGGATACCCGCTATATATTAAAGAAATTTCGCTTACGGGACTATCACCCTCTGTGGTTGGATTTTCCAAACTATTCAGCTATCTCTTCAATACAATGTTGCAGGTCCCGCAACCCCTAAAAGCATGCTTTTAGGTTTAGGCTCTTGCGCGTTCGCTCGCCGCTACTAGCGCAATCTCGGTTGATTTCTTTTCCTCTAGGTACTGAGATGTTTCACTTCCCTAGGTTCGCTTCCCTAACCTATTTATTCAGTTAGGGATAACTGGACATAACTCCAGTTGGGTTTCCCCATTCGGATACCCCCGGATCAAAGCTCTTTTGCAGCTCCCCGAGGATTTTCGCAGCTTAACGCGTCCTTCATCGCCTGTTAGTGCCAAGGCATCCATCATACACCCTTACTAGCTTGTCCACCAAAAATATTAAAAATAATATCTTCAGCGACACACCTAATCTCTACTAAGTCTTTCTTTGTCTTGTATTCTTTTGGTTTGCGATCTTGGTATAAATTGTTTTTTGGTTGGTTCCTTTAACTTATAAAAGTTAAAAGACCTCAATTATACTTTGACTCTTTCATTCTATTGTTTTCTTCCTTTCAAAGATCTTATATCGAAGTGCTGTTCTCAGCGCTTGATATTTGAATTATACGATAGTAACGGGGTAATAAGTCTTGTAAAAAGCACTCTATAAAGACCGAAGTCTTAAAGAGGTTAGTCTTTTTCATTCCTTAAAAAGGAGGTGATCCAGCCGCTGGTTCCCCAACGGCTACCTTGTTACGACTTCATCCCAGTCACTAAGCCCACCTTCGGCGTCTGCCTCCTGCAAGCAGGTTGGCGCAACGACTTCGGGTGAACTCAGCTCCCATGATGTGACGGGCGGTGTGTACAAGGCCCGGGAACGTATTCAATGAGCCGTAGCTGATGCCCATTTACTAGCGATTCCATCTTCATGGAGTCGAGTTGCAGACTCCAATCCGTACTGAGACCGGTTTTGGGGATTCGCTCCATATCACTATGTCGCTGCCCTTTGTACCGGCCATTGTAGCACGTGTGCAGCCCCGGGTGTAAGGGCCATACTGACTTGACGTCGTCCACACCTTCCTCCCGCTTAACACGGGCAGTCTCCTTAAGGTTCTCAGCATTACCTGTTAGCAAGTAAGGATATGGGTTGCGCTCGTTGCCGGACTTAACCGAACACTTCACAGCACGAGCTGACGACAGCCATGCAGCACCTGTTTTTGCGCCCCGAAGGGAATTCGACTTTCACCGAACGTCGCTCAATGTCAAACCCGGGTAAGGTTCTTCGCGTTGCCTCGAATTAAGCCACATGCTCCACCGCTTGTGCGGGCCCCCGTCAATTCCTTTGAGTTTTAGTCTTGCGACCGTACTTCCCAGGCGGTACACTTATCGCGTTAGCTTAGACACTGATCCGACTAACCAGACCAACATCGAGTGTACAACGTTTACTGCTAAAGACTACAAGGGTATCTAATCCTTTTCGCTACCTTAGCCTTCGTCCATGAGTGTCAGTATTGTGCCAGTAAGCTGCCTTCGCCTTTGGTCTTCCTTGTGATATCTACGCATTCCACCGCTACACCACAAATTCCGCTTACCTCTCACATACTCTAGTCTACCAGTTTCAAATGCAGGTTCAGTGTTAAGCACTGAAATTTCACATCTGACTTAGTAAACCACCTGCGGACCCTTTACGCCCAGTAATTCCGAATAATGCTCGCCACCTACGTATTACCGCGGCTGCTGGCACGTAGTTAGCCGTGGCTTCCTCTGGGGGTACCATCATCGTTTTTCCCCCCTGACAGATCTTTACAACCCGAAGGCCGTCTTCGATCACGCGGCATTGCTCCGTCACGCTTTCGCGCATTGCGGAAGATTCTCGACTGCAGCCTCCCGCAGGAGTCTGGGCAGTGTCTCAGTCCCAGTGTGGGTGATCGTCCTCTCAGACCACCTAGCCGTCATAGCCTTGGTAAGCCGTTACCTTACCAACTAGCATAATGGCACGCGAACTCATCCCTAAGCGTAACCTTTAAATATCAAAACATGCGTCTTGATAGTCACATCCGGTATTAGCAGTCGTTTCCAACTGTTGTTCCAAACTTAGGGGCAGATTATTCACGCGTTACTCACCCTTTCGCCACTTTCCATTCACCGAAGTGAACTTCTCGTTCAACTTGCATGCCTAATCCATGCCGCCAGCATTCATTCTGAGCCAGGATCAAACTCTCCAATCAATTGATTGTGTTTGTATCCGACTTAATTACTTATATTTTTATATTGAGTTTTCTCTCGAAAAAATTAACTCTTAAATCATTTAAATGATTTAGGAGCCCGTTACTATCATATAATTCAACTATCAAACATCTTCTTTTTTCTTACTCGATTAGCACGCTTTCGGCTTCGTTTTGTTCCCGTCGTTTCTGACGAGGCCCTTAGGTTATCGCCAGTTCTTTTTTCCGCAACCCGCTTTTTAATCTTTTCTTGACTTTTTCTTAATTAATCCCCTAACACATGGACGCCTTGTGCTTCGTTTTGTTGATTAATAAGCACTTAGGTAAAATTGACTTTTTCCATTTTTTTCAAAATTTTGAGCTCTTTCTACCAAACCACACTGAATCAACACAATTTTCCCACCCAATTTGATTATCTTTAGCTCATAAATATATTCAGATTTAAATTCATTAGGATCAATACACATGCTTTCACTCATTAGTGCCATGGATAAAAACGGCCTCATCGGCACGGGCAAAGCTTTGCCTTGGAAAGTAGAAGAGGAATACCAACGCTACTTAGATACTGTAAAGGGAAAGAAAATCATCGTGGGTCGCAAAACCTTCGAGATATCTGGTTTAGATCTAAAAGATGAACAAGTCCATATATTATCGAGTAGATCACAGGGAACGAATTACTATAATAATATAGAAGACGCCATCAAGGCCTGTGGTGAGAACGATATTTTTGTTACTGGTGGCGCTGAAGTTTATAAGCTCGCGATGCCCCATGCCGACAGACTATATATAAGTGTGATTAAAGGCGACTATGAAGGAAGTATCTATTTCCCTAATATTGACGCTAATATCTGGGAAGTTCAGCACCACGAAGAACTGCCCGAATATGATTATTATATATATAGAAAAAAAGGCTAAAGAAGTATTACTTCTTTAGCCTTTGCATGGGCGATTAGAATAGATTATTTCAAATAAGTAAATTAAAAACCTAAATCAGATAAACTTGGATGCTCTTCCGGTCTTATACCTGAATCCCAATGCATGAGTCGTTCATCTTCACTTATTGCTAAGTCATTAATACTAGCCATCCTTGTTTTCATTAATCCTTCATTGTTAAATTCCCAATTTTCATTCCCATAAGACCTAAACCAATTATTATTCTCATCGTGCCATTCATAGGCAAATCTTACGGCTATGCGATTACCATCGAATGCCCACAGCTCTTTTATTAAACGATAATCAGTTTCTTTATCCCATTTATCCTTTAGAAATGCAACGATACTATCGCGTCCATTGATAAACTCGGATCTATTTCTCCACTTACTATCTTTTGTATACGCCATGGCGACAGCTTCAGGGTTTTTCCCATTCCAAGCATTCTCGGCCATGCGGACTTTTAATACCGCAGTTTCATGAGTAAAAGGTGGAAAAGGTGCTTTTGCTTCAATCATTATTGATTCTCATTATATTATAAATACTTGAGAGAGAAGCTAATTACCACGCTTTATAGGGAAGGAATTTACCGTTAAGGATTATTTTAACTCTATCGCCTTTTGGATCTTCCTCTCTCTCAATATCAAGTTTGAAGTCAATTGCACTCATAATCCCATCGCCAAATTCTTCTTGTACTACTTGCCTAACACTTTCACCATATACGCCAGCGATCTCATAAAAACGATAGATTAAAGGATCTGTAGCTACAGTTTGATCCCATATCTTTGGTGGGAACTCCGAGAGTGCTTTGGTCACATCATCCTCTAAACCGAGGAACGCCGCCAACACACTTGCTTTTTCTGGCACTATACTATTCATCCCTAAACAAACTGAAGCTAGATATACTGGGGCAACCCCTACTTCACTTGCTATTGTTTCCCATGTGAAACCTTTACTTTCCTTGGCTGCAATTATTTTTTCTGTCATGAGTGATTTATTCATTGTTATCTCCAGTTTTTATTGATTCTTTAGCCTATACTAAAGATTATTTGTTTATTTTTCTTTTGTTGGATCTACTATCAAAGGAGTTTTTCGCCTCTTGTCTCCTTTGAAATCAGAGGACCTTTCCACCAAAAATTTGATGAGGTGTTTACGTATTTTATAATACCCCTCCTCATCAATAATTTTGCCACGTTCACGCGGTCTAGGTAGATTGACAATAACTTCTTCAGCAATGCACGCTTTAGGTCCATTGGACATAAGAATTATTTTATCGGCTAATAAAATAGCTTCATCTACATCATGAGTAATCATGAAGACGGTTTGCTTTGTTTCTCCCCAAATCTTTATAAGCTCATCCTGAATATTACCTCTTGTCAAGGCATCTAATGCTCCGAAAGGTTCATCAAGCAAAAGTAATTTTGGATGTGTTGCAAAGGCTCTTGCAATACTAACTCTTTGGCGCATCCCTCCCGACAATTCAGATGGTTTTTTATTAACATTTTCTGCTAATCCGACCATCTTAAGGTATTTCAAACTGTGCTCTTTAATTTCGATTTTACTTTTATTTGGAAAGCGTGCTTTGACGCCAAAAACAACATTTTGTAGAGCTGTTAGCCACGGCAAAAGACTATAGTTTTGAAACACGACTCCTCTATCGAGACTTGAGCCTATGACTTCTTTCCCATCCATTGATATATACCCCGTAGATGGCTTATCTAAACCAGCCAAGACATTGAGTATTGTTGATTTACCGCAGCCAGAGTGACCTATAATACAGACAAACTCTCCTTTATCTATTGTGTAACTCACGTCTTCAAAAACGATGTATTCTGGTTCTTTTTTTCTCGCTGGGAATGTTTTTGTTAAACACTCTAATGTTAAAAAACTCTTCATTTACTATTCCTCATATACCACGAGACGCGATAACGCATTCAAAATTAGATCCAGGGTCATTCCCACTAAGCCAATCATTATAATCGAGAAGATTACACTATTCAGATCTAAATTATTCCATTCATTCCAAACGTAATAACCAATACCGGTGCCACCAACAAGCATCTCGGCAGCAACAATCACTAACCATGCAATCCCTATGGAAATACGCATACCCGTAAATATGGTTGGTGCAGAGGCAGGAAGAATGACACTAAACGCCGTTTTAAGCTTACTAAGTTCATGTGTTTGAGCTACTTTTACCCAGTCTTTCCTAACATTAGCGACTCCAAAAGCAGTATTTAATAACATTGGCCATATAGAGCAAATGAAAATTACAAAAATTGCCGACTTTTCAGAATCTTTAATTACGAATAATGCTAAGGGCATCCACGCTAAGGGTGATATCGGCTTGAGTATTTGAATAAATGGATTCAAAGCTTTATACATCAATTCAGACATACCCACAACAAAGCCAAGTGGTATGGCTATTGCGGCAGCCGCAAAAAAACCTAGTAAGACACGAACTAAGGAATAAAATAGCTGTATCCCTATGCCTTTGTCATTGGGTCCTGCATCATAAAAGGGATCCTTAAGTTCATCATAAGCGTGTTTAAAAACTTTTGATGGCGGAGGAACTCTAGCTTCTTGATCAGCTCCCCCCATTAACAAAGCAAATTCATCAAGTGCTTCACTTGCTTCGGGAGGTTGATTGAGTACCTCCCAAAGGGCGAGCCCCACTAACAGTATAACTACTGATAGAAAGGCTGCCTTTAGGTTAATCGAGCTCAATTCATCACCTCTTTATGGCAAAACTTTTGACATATTCATCTGGTTTGGTATAGTCAAACTCCTTACCCATAATGGTATGATTCTTATAGGTTTTCTTAGGCGCTGGATAGCCCAATTCTTCCATGATTTTTGCCGTATCAGTTGCAATATAAACTTGCTCAGCAATACCCTTGTAATCAATATCCCCTTTAACATAACCCCAACGTTTCATCTGAGTAAGTATCCATACTGCCATTGAATGCCATGGGAATGGATCGAAATCGATCCTATCTGGTTCATTAAATACTTTGCGTTCTAAACCATCGACATAACGCCCCGTCAAGACTTGATTAACCACAATCTCAGGTTGGTTTAGATAATTCTTAGGAGATATGGCTTTGGCAATCTCAGCTCTATTTTCAGCTTTAGCCGAAAACTCCGTAGCGTCTACAATTGAACGAAATAATGCACCAAAAGTATTAGGCATTTCTTTTGCAAACTTAGCTGGGCAAGCGAAGGCACAACATGGGTGACCTTCCCAAATATCTTTAGTTAGCATATGGAGGAAACCAACTTTTTCATACACAGCTCGCTGATTAAATGGATCAGGTGACAAATAACCATCAAGATTACCCGCACGTAAGTTGGCAACCATCTCTGGGGGTGGAACTACCCTGATCTGAATATCTTTATCAGGATCTAAACCATGCTCGGCTACATAGTACCTAAGCAATAAATTGTGCATAGAATAATCGAAAGGAACGCCAAATTTAAAGCCTTTCCAGTCTTTCGGGTTACGTTTATTTTTATGCTTAGTATGCAATACAATCGCTTGACCATTTATATTTTCTACGGTGGGCATAATGTAAGGCTCGGCCACTGAACCTGCTCCCATTGACATCGCCAGAGGCATCGGAGTGAGCATGTGAGAAGCATCATACTCACCGTTTAGTGATTTATCCCTTGCAACCGCCCAACCAGCGGTCTTAATCACATCAACATCTAATCCGTATTTTGCGTAAAAACCCATGGGCTTAGCCATGATGATAGGCGTTGCGCAGGTAATAGGCACAAAACCAATCTTAAGCTTCTTTTTTTCTAATTTAGCAATAGATTCTTTAGCTTGAGCTTTGAGGTCATTTAATGGAAACATGGTACCAAGAACTGAAGCAAATGTACCTGTACCAACAAGCTTTAAAAAGCTTCGTCGACTGGCATCATTATGACCAAAGATTCCCCTTATGAAAGCACTCTCAATTGCGCGATCAAAATAGTCATCAGAAGTTTTAAGTTCACTGTCTTGAGGACTCTCTTTAATGTCATGAGAACTAACAGTTTCCATACTCTCTGCTTGTTTCTCAAGAATTTTAGTTCTTTCTTTATCTGTTAATGGTTGCCTTGCAGACTTCTCTGCACAACATGATTTACAATTACAGTTTACAGTGTGTGTTAAACTTGCATCTTTATCGTAGGGGTCACCTAAACTTTTGATACTCATTTTGAATCCCTTGGTACTAGATTTTAATAATAATTTATTAAATCAAAACTCTTGGTATCTATTGATAAGTATGAAGAACCACGAGTACTGAATAATATCTAAACGTATAAAACTCTTCTTTGAATTCGCCAGCAATTTTTACATTATCGTAATAATAAACTAATTAATTACATAAAACGAAATGTGATGAAACAATATTACCACTCACACGCAAAAACAAGTCTGTTTTGAAATAAATTTATGATTTTCAAGACTTAATGCTTTACTGAGCACAAATTTAAGCCTTCTGAGAACTTTAAGTATTTTCATGAACAAGGACGGATTTATAATACTAGAAAGCACACTTAGCTTGATGTGATTTTAAATTTAATTACTACACAAGGCAGAATTTATTAATTGCCCATCAGCTTGGTCTCTATACAAATCAACACTGCCACGCACTCCATATATTATATTGATAGAACTTTGCCCTCGTGCATTTATCGTGTATTATAGCGCACTTTTAAAATCATCTGGAACATATTATGTCTGATAAAAAATTTGAAACCAATGCGATTCGCACACAATGTGAACGCTCACCTCATCGCGAACATAGCGCCCCGATCTACATGACTTCGAGCTTCACTTTTGATGATGCCGAACAAGCGCGCGCCCTCTTTGCGGATGAAATTCCAGGGAATATTTACACACGCTTTTCTAATCCCAATAATAATGAGTTTATCGAAAAGCTCTGCCAAATGGAAAATTGCGAAGATGGCTTAGCCACGGCTTCTGGCATGGCAGCTATGTTTGTTACACTCGCTGGACTTTGTAAATCTGGCGATCATATCCTCGCTTCGCGTTCACTTTTTGGATCAACTCACCAAATCCTCACACAGATTCTTCCTCGCTGGGGCATCACCCACACTTATGTGGACATCATGGATTCTGCTGAGAATTGGGAAGCTGCGATTCAAGAGAACACAAAAATGATCTTTGTGGAAACTCCTTCAAACCCCGCGCTTGATCTCATTGATCTCGAGTGGCTCGGTGGCTTAGCAAAGAAACACGACGTTCTTTTCACTGTAGATAACTGCTTTGCGACACCTTACCTGCAGCGTCCCGCTGATTTTGGCGCCGATATTGTTACGCACTCAGCAACAAAATTCATCGATGGCCAAGGTCGTACCATTGCGGGTGCTATCCTTGGGTCAAAAGACGTGATTCAAGAATTGCGTTTCTTTGCGCGCCATAGCGGACCTTCACTCTCTCCCATGAATGCTTGGATTCTCTCAAAGAGTCTCGAAACTCTTGCAGTTCGCATGGAGCGTCACAGTTCTAATGCTCTTGAGCTAGCTAAATTTTTAGAGAACAGTGATCACACTGAATTTGCCAAGTATCCTTTCTTACCGTCACATCCACAGTACGAACTAGCTAAAAAGCAGATGGATTTTGGTGGTGGCATTGTCACTTTTGAAATTAAAGGCGGCATTAATCGCGGACGTAAATTCCTCAATGCTCTCAAAATGTGCTCTTTCACCGCAAACCTCGGTGACACCCGTACTATCGCGACTCACCCTGCATCAACGACTCACTCCAAGCTCAGTGAAGAAGACCGTCTGGCGGTTGGTATTAGTCCTGGTTTAGTTCGTATCTCAGTTGGACTCGAGCATATCGATGACATCAAAGCCGATATTCAACAAGCTTTCGAGGCTTCACTCTAAGCTAATTGAAGATAACAGAATGACTTAAAAGGGGAAAAGCTTTGGCCTTTCCCCTTTTTTACATCTATACGAATGGCTTCCTATAAAACTGGCTCCTGCCAATTAGGAATACCGCCTGAGGCTTTTTGTTTCTCGTAGAGTTCGATGAAAGGCTTACCTGTATCTAAAGAGGCATCTTCGTTGACAAATAGTGGGCGAACTTCATCCCACCATTTATCGAATGCTTTCAACATTTCCGCTGCAACTTCGGGATGTTGAGCACTCACATCTTTAGTCTCACCTGGGTCAGCTTCTATATCATATAAAGCTTTGCCCACTAAACGCCACTTTTCATTGCGCACGGCAAATTTTTTATATTTAGAACCCTCTGGAGTAGTATCGCCTTTACCCCAACGACCTTCCACACCTTTTTTATTCCAACGCCCTACATGAAAAAATGTATTGCGATCTTTCCATTCAGCATCTGGATTTTCAATGAGCGATACTAAACTACGACCATCTCTTTCACTTGGGTACTTTCCTCCGGCCAATTCAACAAGCGTGGGAACCATATCATAATGGCGAGCCATCTTATCCACATCAACTCCAGCATCAATTTTTCCCGGCAAACGCATAAACAAAGGAACTCGTGAACCGCCTTCGCTAGTACTTCCCTTACCGCCTTTCATGCCAGCGTTAAAAATTCTCGACCCCACTGCACTACCATTATCCGTCATATAAATGACTAAAGTATTTTTGGCGATATCCCATTCATCGAGCTTTTTCATAAGCAAGCCCATGTTTTCATCGATATTGGTAATCATGCCAAAGAACGCACGCTGCTTATCGACTTTACAGTGCTCGGCATACATTTCTTTATAATTGTCTGCCACAATGAAAGGTCCATGTGGAGCATTTGTTGCGATGTACGCAAAAAAGGGCTTATCATTCTGCTCTTTCATCCATCCCAAAGCCTGCTGAAAAAAGACGTCTGTACAGTAACCTTTCGTCTTTACGATTTTTCCATTGTGTTTAATGAAGGGATCAAAATAACTCGTACCGGGAACGGCACCTTGAGTACCTGGAAAATTTTGACCAATGCCCCCAGCTCCGTGAACAAAAACTTCATCAAAGCCACGGTTATCGGGCTGATATTCATCGTCATCACCCAAATGCCATTTACCAAAAATACCCGTTGTGTAACCCGCATCTTTAAGCATCTCAGCAACTGTCGTTGTTTTTAAAGTCATGCGCTCACGCTCTAAAATTGTGTGCGTAATGCCATTCTTAAAAGGCGCATTGCCCGACATCAAGGCAGCTCGAGTCGGAGCACATGTGGGACTTGCGTGGAAATCTGTAAAGCGAGTACTCTGAGTATAGAGTTTATCTAAATTAGGCGTTTTCAGAAAAGGATGACCATGACAAGCGAGATCGCCATAACCTTGGTCATCGGTCATTACCAAAATAATATTTGGACGAGAATTTTTTAAACTTTCAGCCGCGACCGAAATTGGATAAGCTGAGGCCAAAAAAGACATGGCCACTAGAAACTTATTTAACATAATAACTCCTAATTTATTTAAGTTAGTTAATCAATAAGTACTCGTGAGAATAACCAGATTGGATGGCCAAAGCAAGTTTTTGTCAAAAAACTTACTTATTTAAAGATTTGTGATCCTTGCGGTAGCGACTATCAATGAGTTTAAGTTTCGATTCACGATCCAATTCATAAACATCGTAATCACGCGCCATATGTAAGTCTTGATGAAAAAACTCTTTTGCTTCATCTTCTATTTCGTCGACGCATTTCATGCCTTTGCGTTTCTTGGTGATAAAGCGTGGGCTAAAATGAGTTAAGACTAAATTTTTGACTTGATTTTCTTCTGCGACTTCCGCAACACGCTTGGCAGTGGAATGACGACTACGAAAACTTAGGCCTGCCATCGCTTCTTCAGTATGAGTCGCTTCGTGAATCATGACTGCAGCACCTTTGAGTGCGTCACCAAATAATTGGGGACGATCATTATCTCCTCCAATTAAGGCCACACGTCCTTTTTGTGTTTCCCCGACATAATCCGCACCATTGACTTCACGACCATCTTCTAAAGTCACCATTTCGGCATTCTTTAATTTGGAATAAATGGGGCCAGGTTTAATGCCATCACGGATTGCTTTAGCCGAATCAAAAGAACCCGGACGATCCTTTTCCTTCACCACATAACCCCAAGAGGGAACGTCATGCGAGAGTCGCACATTTGATACAATGAATTCATCGTCCTCAAATAAATCACCCGCTTCATCGAACTCCGTAAAAGTCAAAGGTGCCGATAAATTCACATAAGATAATTTGAGCACAGTTTTGATCATTTCTTTGATGCCTTTGGGGCCAAAAATATGTACTGCTTCTTCACCACCACTCATTAAACCACGACTCGTCAGTAAACCAAAAAGACCATAACAATGATCGCCATGCATATGAGTAATAAAGATTTTATTGAGTTTCGGCAATGAGAGGCTCGAACGCAAAAGGCGTTGCTGAGTTCCTTCTCCACAGTCAAAGAGCCACCAATTTTTCCGACCCCTAGGCATAAAACCTAGCGCGGTAACGTTGCGCTCAACTGTTGGACTTCCCGCAGAAGTCCCCAAGAAATGAAATTGCAAAATAAAACCTCTGCTTGTATACTTTTCTTCCACAATAAACACCATGAGCATCTTTACAAACACCCGAGTTCAATGCATGACAAATTTTGACCACCTTCCCAATCGCCACAATACCGGATCCTATAAATGGGATAAATATAAAAATACTGACATCATTCCTCTTTGGGTCGCCGATATGGATTTCGTATCGCCCCCCTGTATCAGCGAGGCTATGATTGAATCCGCGCAGTTTGGCGTTTTTGGTTATTCCGAAGCTACCGAAAGCTGTGAACAAGCCTTCATCAATTACGTCAGCGAACACCATAATATAAAACCCAAAGCTCAAGAACTTTTCTGGCTCCCAGGACTCGTATGTGCTCTGCATGCCGTTTGTCGCGCCTACACGCAACCCGGCGACGAAGTCATCACTTTCACTCCGATTTATCCTCCCTTTCTCTATGCGCCTGGCAACTCAGGGGCCAAAACAGTCGAAGTCCCCCTCGACCCCGAAACTCATCGCCCCAACATGGCTTGGCTCCGCAATGCCATAAATGAGCAAACAAAAGTCCTCCTACTCTGCAATCCCCATAATCCCGTTGGGATTTGCTTTTCAAAAGAAGAACTTGCGGAGATCGCAACAATTTGCCTTGAGAATAATATCGTGCTTTGCTCTGATGAAGTGCATTGCGATCTCATTTTGGATCCCGAAAGTCAACATCATAGTATTGCGACAATTTCGCCGGAAATTGCTCAGCAGAGCGTGACCTTAATGGCGCCGAGCAAAACTTGGAATATCGCTGGCTTGGGTTGCTCGATTGCCTATATCCCCAACGATTCTTTACGTCGCAAGTTTATCCGTGAATGTCGAGGAAAAATCCCAGAGACCAATATTGCTGGGCTCGTTGCAGGTGAGGCCGCTTATCGCGATGGTGAATCATGGCGATTAGAAGTCATCGACTACCTTCGCGGCAACCTCGACCTTATCGAAAAATTTGTCGCTGAAAGCAATGGAAAAATTCGCATGCAACGCCCTTCTGCGACTTACCTCGCCTGGCTCGATTTTCGCGAAAGTGGTTTAGCGAATCCCGCAAAAGAACTCGAAGCCGCTGGTGTCGGACTCTCTGATGGCAAGGACTTTGGGCTTGCAGGCTACATGCGCTTAAATTTTGGCTGCCCAAGGAGCCTTTTGGAAGAAGCTTTGAAACGAATTAAGTCTTGCTTGACTTAATGCCAGTTTTTGCATTTGTGAATCTGCGTAACTCTGTTAAGTTCAGTCCACTAAATTAATGGGATTTGAATGAAATATATAAAACATATTTGTTTACTTGGAGTGATTTGCCTATTCTATGCCTGCTCAAACTCCTACCGTCAAAATCCCAATGTACGTAAGCCCTACACTCCCCCTACGCAGAAAAACACACCCGCAACTCTACCTGATGCGCCGGATCCCACTCCTTCTAAACCCACGCAAACGACCCCCAACTACTTTATACATATTGTGAAAAAGGGTGAAACCTTAACAGCTATTGCCAAGCGCTACCAAACAAGCGTTAATTCAATTGCCAAAACAAATAGGCTAAAGACTTCCGCTATCAAAGTCGGCCAAAAACTGTACATCAACGGCTCTCACAACCCCAACAAAACAAGTCGACGCAAGCACAGCCTACCCAATCAAGTTCGCATTGTCCCCAGAACTTCATGGTGTAAGATGCAAATGAAGAGCAACGTCAACCCCATGGGCCACATCGCAAAAATCACTGTACACCACACCACTGCACCAAAAAACTTAGCCAAAATGAGTGATATTCAATACCTCAATATTATTGAAAAATCTCACCAAGAACGTGGCTATGCCTCCATTGGCTATCACTATGTCATTGGTCGCGATGGAACGATTTATCAGGGTCGCCCCGTAAAATATCAAGGTGCCCATGTGAGTGGTGCTAACTCAAATAATATTGGCGTCTCCCTCATCGGTGACTTCAATAAAAAACTCCCTAACAGCTCCCAACTAAAAGCTTTAGAAACCATGTTAGGCTACCTTCGTAAGAAGTATCAACTCCCCGCGACAAAAGTCTACGGCCACAAACACCTCGGCAAATCACAATGCCCAGGCATTCAGCTAGAAAAATGGCTCATTAAGTACAGAAAGAAGTAGTTAATTGATGAAAGACGAGGGAGCTCTGCCCCTCGAACTCCCCGTAAGGACTTGCCAGCCCTTAACCCGGCAAATTGAGTACTACGTACTCAGTCAACAAAATCAAATGAATCGTTTTCGTCTTTAGAATTTGAAGACTCCGCTAGTCCATTCATCGATTTGCGCTGAGCGCAATTCTTTGAGCCCAAGTAATTCAAAGTGAGTTTTGATCTCGGGGTATTGCTCAGTGAGGATACCCGCTAAAATCAAACGTGAATTTTCGCCTTTTTTTAGGTGATTCATCAATTTATCTGACGCGCCTAATAAAACGGGTGCCAAGATATTCGCTGCAATAATATCGTATTGCTTGCCCAAATCCAAAGTCGTTAAATCAGCCTGAAATACATCGATGCGATCGAGGGCATCAATATCATCAAAGTGACGCTTGGTGCAGTCCACGGCTTCGGGATCATAATCAAATGCTTCGACAGGAGAACAGCCCAAACGGTCCGCCGCCAAAGATAAAATACCCGAACCACAGCCCGCATCTAAAAATGACATTCCTGACTCAAGCGCAGAAGCTTCGTCAATGAATTGTAAGCAAGCTTTTGTGGTTCCGTGATTTCCCGTGCCAAAACTCATGCCCGGATCAATTTCTAGCACCACTTCATCGGCTTCTTGAAT
Source organism: Lentisphaera araneosa HTCC2155 (assembly GCF_000170755.1). Classification (NCBI taxonomy): domain Bacteria; kingdom Pseudomonadati; phylum Lentisphaerota; class Lentisphaeria; order Lentisphaerales; family Lentisphaeraceae; genus Lentisphaera; species Lentisphaera araneosa. Next base: position 43,206 of record NZ_ABCK01000018.1, on the reverse strand, counting down.
TTCGTAGTCTTCCCAAGAGGGCTTAATCACAATGCGATCAGAAACTTTTACCGTATGAAAAAACTTCTTCCAGGTTTCCGACCAATCTTCGCGGAGAACTTCTTGCGCAATCACATCCACTTCATCAGTATCAATAAAGCTCGACCAATTTTCTAAAGCTGCCTCTATACGCCCTTGAACTTCATCGCGCTCTTCTTCTGTTTCGTAATAGAGCGACATGCGAGCAATGTCATCATCCTTGTCAAAATACGATGTGGGGTAGAGTTCTTCGATGGGCAACATCTCGTCTAACATTTCGCCAACAGCTGAGTTGGTTAAAAGACTTACTACGTATAAAATTTCTTGGGGCTTGGTCATATCAGATCCTCGTCACTAAGCTGTTTCTCTAATCCATCCGCAACTTGAGCCAAGCGCTTTAAGATTTTTTCCTGTTCAGCTGGCGAAGATTCCCGTTTTATGGAGTAATGCAAGCTTAAAGCCGCAGGCCCACCTTCATTACTTTCAATTTTTAATTCACCCAAATCCAAGCTTTCATTTAGAGCACTTAATTGCTCCACTACTTCATCATCTGCAGGACCACACTGAGTATAAATATGATAGAAATCGCCCTCTTCCATTAAAATCATTTCGTGCTTGCGTGTTAAATCTGTTTTGATCACAAAGGAGAAAAAGCTACCCTTATCACTAAAGGTCACGAGGTCGATCCCCAATAGTGTTCGCAATTCAGAAAAGGGATTCACATTATCATCAAATTCATCGACTAAAGACGGCGTATCCTCGCCCCCAATTGTTTTTTGCGTCTCGCGTATATCCCAAGATAAGCTCGGGTAATATTCGAGTAGTTGGGGGAGCAAGTCCAAGACACCCGCATAACTGAACTTCTTCATAATCTGCAAAGCCGCCCAAATGCCATTCTCATGAGCATCTTCACGACGCAGGTAATTCATCAGCAAGGGACACACCTCATCTGCTTTCATTGAGCAGAGTTCTCGCCTCGCTTCGGAACGTGAATTATAATCTTCTAACGCATTAATTAATCGCTCTACTTTACCCATGATATTCGTCCTCTACAAAAGCTATTTATTTAACTTGCAATACACTAAAGCTACATTACTATCTGTTCAGCTTATTTCTAAGCCCCACGCGGAGAGATGACAGAGTCCGGCTTATTGTGCTCGCCTGGAAAGCGTGTGTACCGCAAGGTACCGAGGGTTCGAATCCCTCTCTCTCCGCCATTTTTCATCCCCCGCAATACAATCCTCCAGTGATCCGATCACATATTTTATTGGTTCTCCATGCCACCTATCGTCAAAGTTATTCTAGCCTCAATTCTGTGGGGTGCCTCAGGCGTCTACGTTAAAGAGGCTGATAATATGCCCGTTCTGGCGATGGCGTTTTTTCGTTCCTTGATCCCTAGTCTTTTTATCTACATATTTTTAAAGACACGCAAAGCTCCCCAAAAGATCCTACGAAAAAATCATAAATGGATGCTTTTATCCTCCAGTCTCAATAGTGCGAGGACCGTGCTTTTCTTTATTAGCTTTGCTTACACGACCATTGGCAATGCCCAAATCACTTTATATAGCTGGCCAATTTGGGCCGCTATTTTGGCTTACTTCTTTATGAAAGAGCAACTTTCCTTAACACAAGTGAGCCTGCTCTGCCTCACCTTCATTGGGCTCATCTTTATTTTTATTCAAAACGAATTGAGCTTCGATGACCATAACTTCATTGGTATTGCCGCCATGGCTCTGAGTGCTTTTTTACATAGCTGTTCGGTAATCATTTTTAAAAAATATGGCGAGGAATACAGGAGTGAGGAAATTGTCTTCTACCAAAATGCCATGACGCCCCTATTACTTTTTGCCTTCTGCATTCCCCTCTTTCCAGAACTCAGCACTAAGCAAGTCATCATTGCCTCGTCATTTGGTTTCATAAATGGAATTATTGCGTTTTCGCTTTTCTTTTCTGCGCTCAAACAAATGAAAACTGCAAGTGCCGCTCAAATCACTTATATTGAGCCACTCTGTGGTTTATTATGGGGATACTTTCTCTATCAAGAGCAAATCAATCTCATGCAAATTATTGGGGGCTCACTAATCTTGGGCTCCACTTTTGCTCTTTCTTCTCTCCAGAAGAAAGAGGCTTAAGGCGCGTTTTTATCTCTTAGGGCACTTAAGGCAACTGAATGAAGTGGGGTGTATCCGCGAATATTCGCAATATCTGGATTTGAGCCATGCTCTAATAGAACTTCCACTACTTTCAGGTCGCCTTTAAGGGTGGCAAAATGAAGGGGAGTATCGCCATGGTGATTCTGCATTGACGAGTCAGCTCCAGCTTCTAATAAGATTTTCACTGACTCAAAGCACAATTCTTGAACTGCCACATGCAAAGGTGATTCGCCATAAAAGTCTTTGGCGTCAATTTCCGCTTCTTGCTTCACTAAAAACTCCATCACTCTGGGGTAGTGAATCGCCACGTGTATCGCACGCCGACCATCAAAGTCATGGGATTTGATATTAACTCCACAAGCAATGAGTTGCTCAACAGCTTCAAGTGCACCTTTCTTCGACGCCAGATGAATCGGCATTGCACCAACTAAATTAGCATACTCAGTGTTGGCTCCCGCCATAATTAACATCTTCACCATCTTCGGCATTGTCCAAGCAATATGCAGAGGGGTGTTGCCTTCCTCGTTGGGAATCTCAATATTAGCACCACAAGACATCAAGCATTCTAATGTACGAATGCGACCACTATGAACAGCCACATGAACAGGTGTATCTCCCGTATGACTGCGAGTATTCAGCGGCATACCAAGCGCTGATAGATATTCAATAATATTATCGGAGCCAGCTTCCGCTGCCAAATGCATCAAACCATAGCCATTTTTTTGTCTATAGTTGATCAACTGTGGTGTTTTCTTAAGTAAATTTTTCAAGCTCGTTAAATTTCCCGAACGCATACTCGATTTTACTGCGCTATGAAGCTCAGCTGAATATTGTTGGTGAACGACTTGAGCTCCTCCTCCTAAAAGATATCTTACACTATCAAGGTCGCCTGCAGATACTGAAATATCTAAAGGCGTCTGACCCGCATCATTGACTTTATTGGGGTCAGCTCCCGCGACGAGAAGCGAGGCCATGATGTCTTGTCTTTTTAAGGCTTTCATTTTGATCTCCGAATGAGTGATTATAAAAATAAAAACTTGCTGAGCCCCAAACACAAATTATTTGGCAATTAAGTTTCATCTTTTTTAAATATCTGTTAAATAGTCAACAGCTTTAAAGGACAAAAAACCTTATTCCAAAGGCATAAGTAGGATGACAAACTTTTTATTGTGTCTTTTTAATGATACAGTTAGGTAATTCAATCGAGTCACAATCCACATGCACAAGTTTAACAAATCCTTTCTACGTCTCTGCTTAATTCTGTTCGCGTTAAGTTCACTCATGTCGTGTCGTGGCCTCAAAGCAACTCACAACGAGTTTGAAGCGGCACTCAAACCCACAAAAGGTGGCATTTGGACTGAGCTAAATTTTAAACGTGACCATAGCTACTTCATGCCTCTCAATAATCACTTTGAGTCTTTAAAGTGGCGTTTACGAGCTTTAGCCTCCGCCGAATCATCTATTGATCTGCAAATCTTTTTATGGAAAAAAGATCATTCCGGAAAACTCTTCATGTCAGAAGTTCTCGCTGCAGCTGATCGCGGTGTCAAAGTTCGCATGCTCATTGACGACACCTTCACGATCAAGCAAGATCAGGTCCTTAGTGACATCAACCACCACCCCAATATTGAGGTGCGCATCTACAATCCCTTCAAACGACGTTACAACAGCTTTAGTATGCGCTTTTTGATGAATGTCACCGAGTTTTCCCGCATAGATCATCGTATGCACAATAAGGTCCTGATTGTCGATAATCACGTCACCATCATGGGTGGGCGCAACCTTGGAGATGAATACTTTGGCTTACATGCTGAAGCCAATTTTCGAGATATGGATTTGTTAGCTAACGGTAATATCAGCCCCTTTCTCAGTACAGTCTTTGACATCTATTGGGCCAACCCTTGGTCATTCCCAGTCGAAAAAATACTACGGAAAAACCCTAAACAGCGCGAAATTGAAACCCATCCGCAAACGCCTTTTTTTCCTTTAAAAGAGAATCACCAAGAGCGAGTCATCGCATGGAGACGATTTAAAGAGCTGGCCACTCCAGCTGAATACACTGTACTCTATGATTTACCCATGGAAGCCAATAAAAAAAATCGCATGGATGACAACATGACTCTCGACATTTATAAACTTATTTCCGATGCAAAAGAGCGAGTAGATATCATCAGTCCATACTTCATTCCCACTCCTGATCTCGAGGACGCGATTTTTGATGCCGAGCAGCGGGGTGTTGAAGTTCGTATCCTGACAAATTCCTTACAGTCAAATAACCATACTATTGCTCATAGTTTTTATAGAAAACACATGGAACGCTACGTCAATAGTGGTGCCGATCTCCACGAATATCGCGCTTGGGCAAGGGATCGCAATCTATTTATGTACCCACCAAGCGAAAACAAAATCTTGGGCCTTCACGCAAAAATACTTTTGATTGATGATGATTTAAGCTTGATTGGTAGTGCCAACCTCGACCCGCGCTCACTCAACATAAATGCTGAGCTTGGCATTTTATTAAAGAGTGAAGAACTCTGCTCTCAACTACGCCAATTATTAGAAGTGGATTTCAGCACCCGCAATTCATGGAAAGTCGAATACAACCAAGAAGGAAAGCTTATCTGGCAGGGCAATGATAAGACGCTTCACCAACAACCTCGAAACTCGAGACTTCAACTTTTTGAAGCCTGGTTTCTCGGTTTACTCCCCGTAGAGGATAAGATTTAAGCTTAGTTCTTTTTCGGGTATCTAATCTTATCAAAAATTAAATTTTGTTCTGGGAAGTCAATAGTAATCGGAGCGGCTAAAGGCAAACCTAAGCCTTCACGCGTCTGCCAGCCTTTGGTCTCACCTGCTGCAATTGTTTTATTCAAAACATAAGCGTAAAAGCTTGATTGACGTTTGCCTTTGGCATCCACAAAGCCGGTGAAAAGTTCTTTTTGTCCCGCTTTTAACTTCACTTTAAAAGTGACTTCTTTAGCGCCGTCAGGAATCACTTTTTCAAGATCAATATCATCAACTTTAATAAAGGCTTTTACCACACCCATTGCTTTATTAGCTTCATACTTTTCGTTAATGCCTTTGTCTGCTTCAGCAGCCCAACGACGAACAGAAATTTCGTAAACACCCGCGCTATCAACACGAACAACCCATGGTGCCAAATGATTGCTGTTGCCTTTTACACTCGGTTGATTCCATTTTGGTAAGCCCTTTTCGACCATTTGGTCATGAGACGTTAAAGTTACAGGATTCTCTTCTTTGGCGCCGATCACTAAGGGACTGAAAATATGGTGTTCAGAAGAAAGGTCTTCCCAACGTTTATCATAGGCCGCTAAGAGGCGCTGCTTCACTTCGGGGTGCTGACTAGAAACGTCATTCTTTTGTGCTGGATCTTTTCGAATGTTATAAAGCTGCTTGGCATTTAATAAACGCCATTGATCGCTCATTACTGCAGTATTGCGCCATTTCTCTGGATCTTTCACGCGTTGTGACTCAACGAGAAGTACGCGATCACGTAAGGCCGTTTGATCACCCTTGATGATTTTCTCTAAACTCGTTCCATCAAAATCAATTTTTGGTGCTTTCAGGCCAAACATCTCAATAAAACTAGGGAGAATATCCATGTGCGCAGTTAGTTGATCGATATCACGTCCGCCCATTAAATTTCCTTTAGGCCAAGTAAAAATGAAAGGAACTCTGTGGCCGCCATCAAAGTTACTATTTTTGGCGCCTGTCATTCCCGCGTTGTAAACGCCTATGCCAGATGAAGATCCGTTATCTGTGGTAAAAATCAATAAAGTATTATCTGCGACGCCTTCATCCTTTAAGAATTCGCGGAGTTCGCCAAAGTTATCATCGATATTTGTGATCATACCGAAAAACGCTTCGAGCTTAGTGCCTTTCACTTTCGTCTGATTATACATATCCAAGTATTTTTGCGGAGCGCGCATGGGGCCATGGGGAGCGTTGGGAGTGATAAAAGTAAAAAATGGCTTTTTCTTAGATATCTGAGTTTTCATGAATTTCTTAGCTTCGTCGAACCAAACGTCGGTACAGAAACCTTCAAATTTAACGAACTCACCATTCACATAATAAGTATCATTAAAGTAATCATTGCCCCAGTAATCGGGAACTTGACCCACACCACCAGCACCGTGAGTCACCACATGAGTAAAACCACGATCTTCTGGGCGATAGGGGTAAGCATCACCCAAATGCCATTTACCAAAAATGCCCGTCGCATAACCGTTGTCTTTCAAAATATTGGCCATTGTGATTTCACGCTCACGCATTAAATGACGACCTTGAACCGTGTGCCAAACGCCCACTCGAGCAGAATAACGACCAGTCATTAAAGCTGAACGGGTCGGCGCACAGGTGGGATCGACGTGATAATTTGTTAAACGTAGAGCGTCTTTGTAAAACTCGTCAATTTGCGGGGTTTTCAAAATGGGGTTGCCGTGACAACTCAAATCACCATAACCTTGGTCATCAGTCATCACAATGATGATATTGGGTTTAGCTTGTGCAAGCAAGAAAGGGCTTAAGGCAAAAATACATAAGAAAACGAGTTTGTTCATTGGAGCTCCTGTTTTTTAGTCATACAAAATTACTATACCCATAATAAACGACAAAACTTACCCTAAGCTACACTCCAACTGCTTTGTAAGTACAAAAGTAGATTATTTTACCATTGAATTCTACAAGTTTAATGTAAATGATTACATATGTTACAGAAAAGAAAGTCATATAAGATTGCGAAAAAGAGAGATGGATTAATATTGGGTGACCTAAATAATAGCCATTAATTATGGAGACAAAAATGTCACAAAAAGTTTTAATCCCTACTAAGCTTTCTACAGCTGCAAAGGATATCCTCGAAGGCAACGGTTTTACCGTTGTACAAGAAGCTGGCGTCGATCTCGTTGAACTAGCAAAAGCTCACCCTGATACTGAAGGCATGATCGTTCGTTCTGAGAAGCTCACTCCTGAAGTCATCGACCTTTTCCCAAATCTTAAAGCTGTTGTACGTGCTGGTGCTGGTTACAACACAATTGATATCCAGTACGCTCGCAGTAAAGACATCACTGTCATGAACACTCCTGGTGCTAACTCAAACGCTGTGGCTGAAGAAGCAGTTGGCATGATGATTTCTTGCGCTCGATTCTTCATCGAAGGTGACCGTTCAACTCGCGCTGGCGAATGGAAGAAAGCTCAACTCCAAGGTTTCGAACTTACAGGCAAGACTGTTGGTATCGCTGGTTTTGGTAACATTGGTCAACTCCTCGCAAAACGTCTTAGTGGTTTCGAAGTCGACATCCTAGTTTATGACCCCTTCGTATCTGAAGATAAGCTTGCTGAATTCGGCGCTAAAAATGTCAGCCTCGAAGAACTCTTCGCTGGTTCTGACTTCATCTCTCTCCACATGCCTGCAACTAAAGAAACGGCTAACGTTATTAGCACGGATCTTCTTACGAGCATGAAAGACGGTGCGGTTCTCGTTAACTGTGCACGTTACGAAATTCTTGACGAAGCGGCTCTCCGTGAAGTTAAGAAAACAAAAACTATCTACTACGCAAACGATGTTTATCCTAAAGATGCGGCTGGCGACAAAACAATTGCCGACGTTTCAGACATCATGCTTCCTCACTTGGGTGCTTCTTCAATCGAAGCTAACACCAACGCAGCTGTTATGGCCGCTAACCAAGTTTCTAACTACCTCGGTAAAGGCATCAGCGTTTTTGCAGTGAACAAAGTTCTTCCAGACGGTCTCTCTCCCGAGTACCAAGAACTCGCTTACTCAGTGGCTAAAGTTGCTAAAGCTTGGATGGGTGATAGCCAACCATACGAAATCAACATCTCTCTCTATGGTGAGCTCAAGCAATTCGATAAGTTCCTCGTTCCTGCCATTGTTGCGGGTGCTTCTGCTAACGACAAAGTTGTTAACGCTGAAAAAGCTTCAGAAATCCTCGAATCTCACGGCATTAAACTCGACGTTCGCGAAGTTGATGACTCAAAAAATTACGGCGAGTCAATCACTGTTGACCTCATCAAAAGCACTAACGGTAAGCTCGAACGCCTAAGTGTTCGCGGTACTGTTGCAGAAGGTAACATCATCATTTCTCGTATCGATGACTTCGACAAACTTTACTATGCAGCTGATGGTTTCAGCACTGTGTTCATCTACAATGACCGCCCCGGCGTTCTTGCAGACATCACACAAATCCTTGCTAGTGAATCTATCAACATCGAAGATTTGCGTTCACCGCACAATACTGAAAAGAAACGTTCAATTGCCATTGTTAAAACAAATAGCGAAGTGAGCAATGAAGTTATCAATAAAATCAACAGTAAAATCGACAGCGAAGCAGCTTTCCAAGTTAGCCTCTAAAACGATTCTTCATTGATTTAAAAAAGCCTCCTCAACGGGAGGCTTTTTTGTTTTCTTATCCTACACAAAACCATGCAATAAAATGACTTGAATTTGCGTTTCCTGCTTTTACTTTAAGCGCCAAATTTTAATCTTATCTTTTAGGTCCCATTTATGATCGCTGTATCCAACCTTTCTATCCGCTTCGGGAAGCGCACACTTTTCGAAGAAGTGTCCGTCAAATTTTCACCTGGCTGCCGTTATGGTCTAATTGGTGCCAATGGTGTAGGTAAATCTACTTTTATGAAAATCCTCGCGGGCGAACTCGATTCCTCTACGGGTCAAGTCTCAATTGACTCGGGTTGCCGTATGTCTTTCCTCCGTCAGGATCACTACAAATACGATGACTTTAAAGTGCTCGACACAGTTTTCACTGGTAATGATGAGCTTTGGCAACTTCACCAAAAACGCGATAATCTCTATGACCAAAGTGATAATGGCACAATTAGTGACGAAGATGCCGACTACCTCTACGGTGACCTAGAAGCCGAGTACGGCGAAAAAGGCGGTTACACCATGGAAGGTGATGCATCCAAACTTCTCTCTGGTCTCGGTATCCCCGCAGAAGAACACCACCGTAAGATGAACGAGATTTCTGGTGGCCTCAAACTTCGTGTTCTCCTAGCTCAAGCACTTTTCGGTGATCCCGATATCCTCTTACTGGATGAACCGACCAACCACCTTGATATGGATACCATCGAATGGCTCGAGAACTTCCTCAAGCGTCATGAAGGTACAGTCATTGTTATCTCTCACGACCGTCACTTCCTTAATAGTGTTTGTACCAATATTGCCGACTTGGACTACCAAGCCATGCGCCTGTTCACGGGTAACTACGACGATTTCATGATTGCTAACCAAATCCAACTGGATCGTCAGCAAAGAGAAAACGACAAGAAAGAGAAACGCGCCGACGAACTCAAAACATTTATTTCGCGCTTCGGTGCCAATGCTTCAAAAGCAAAGCAAGCAACTGCTCGTCAGAAAGAACTAGATCGTCTCCAAATCGAAAAATTTAAGCCTTCGAGCCGCGTCGCTCCCTACATCCGTTTCGAAGCTAAAACCAAGATCGGTGCCAAAGTTATTCACGCTGAAAAACTCTGTAAGAGCTACGACAAACCACTTTTCACAGATTTTAACATCCACATGAATAACGATGAAAAAATCGCTATCATTGGTACCAACGGCGTCGGTAAAACAACTTTACTCAGAACACTTTTAGGCAAAGAACAAGCCGACTCTGGAAACCTTGAAATTGGTCAAACGATTGAACTTTCTTACTTCCCTCAGGATTCCCAAGAAGTTCTCGATGAAAATATGAAAGCCATTGACTGGCTCGGTAAATTTGCTCCGGAAGAAGGTATTACCGAGACTGAACTACGCTCGGCAATGGGTCGCATGCTTTTCAAAGGCGAAGACTCACTCAAACCAATCAATGTTCTCTCTGGTGGCGAACGCGCCCGTTTGATCGTTGCTTCTATGTTGCTCGAAGGCGGTAACTTCATCGTTCTGGATGAACCGACTAACCACCTCGACCTCGAAGCCATTGAATCTCTCAACTATGCTTTAACACTCATTTCTGATCCTGTCATTTTCGTCAGTCATGACCGTGAGTTCGTTAATTCTTTAGCTACGCGTATCATTGAATTGCACGGCGATGGCACTTACACCGATTACCCGGGCAACTTCGAGGAGTACGAAGCGTGGAAGAACAGCCAAAAGAAGAAATAGACTCACTCGAGAATATTCCTCGCAAAGAATTTGTTCCCAATTTTGGGAACAATGATGCCCCCATCAAAAAAGATGATCGCGACATGGGTCCTAAGCTCCCACAAGAGAGCTTAGATGCCACACCGCTATTAAACTCCAAGCAGTTAACTATTTGGGGCATCATTGAGGCTTTTGCCATTATCCTTTTACAGCAGGCGCTCATGGTGATCTTTACCAAGATTTTTGGGATCGGCCTCATCGTATCTGCTTCCTACTCAGCCACTGTGGTTTTGCTTTACTACATCTTTCGCACTAACCTCATGCAGAAAGCCTTTAAAATTGTCCCCAAAGGCCAAAGCCTCAAAGATAATCTTATCTTGATCATTCAAGGAACTCTGCTCTGCTTACTTGTCGCCCTTGCCTATGATTTCATCCTCAAACTTTTGGATTACACTCCCAAAGCTCAACAAGTTGAAGTCCTGCTCCAGCAAAAAGATTTCACTCTCACTGCCGCTTATTTCATGCTGGTTTATTCCGCCCCCGTTTGGGAAGAAATTGTTTTCCGCGGCATTCTCCAGGATGGTTTAGAAAAGAGCTTCTCACCCGTAACTTCCATTATCGCTACCGGCACAATTTTTGGCCTCATCCATTTTGACCCCGATCAAATGATCCCCCTCATTTTACTCGGCTGTATCTTTGGTTGGATGTACCACAAAAGCCAATCTATTTTCCCATGTATTATTGCCCATAGCTTTGTGAATACCCTCGGCGCCGTCAACCTCTTCGGCGGATTTGAGAAATAAAAAAGGGTTCTCGCCAAGACGCTAAGACAACTAAGTTTTTTCTCTGAAATTGATTTGGTTTAGGTATACGACAATAAAGTTTTGACTCTCAACTTCTTTATTAAACTTCGCGTCTTTGCGCCTTCGCGAGAAATTATATACCGAAAAGTAGACATTCTTTCACCTAAATAAATACGCTCAATTTAGTAGCTTGATTACTTCGCGAGACAAATTTCACTTCATTCACGATAATTATTGACAATTCGGGTAATACCATTTTTTATAAGTACCTCACCAAAGTTAATCAAAAAACCTAAATTCTTATCGGTTAATTTTAAGTAGGTCAACAACTGCTTTTTATACACGAGATGAACTTTCTCAACTGATTTCAACTCAATGATCACCAAGTCATTGACAATTAAATCGGCTCTAAAGCCTTCATCAAAATAGATGTCTTCATATTTAATTTTCATGGGCACCTGCCTCTGAACTTTGCGACCACGTTTCGCTAGTTCATAAGCTAAACTCACTTCATAAACCGACTCTAATAAACCCGGCCCTAGTTCAGTGTGAACTTTGTACGCCGAATCAACAATCTCTTTGCCTAAAATCTCTAAGTCCATATTTCTCTCCAAAAATTCTTCCTTCTTAAACTTGGCGTCTTTGCGCCTTCGCGAGAAATATTTTCCTAAATAACTAGACATTTTTTTCCCCATTGCTTACGACTCTGGCAATACTCTTGGAGCTGAAGTTCTCGACATATAGCGTTTAGCTCTCGCCAAGACGCTAAGGCAACTAAGTTTTTTCTCTGAAATTGCTTTAGTTTAATCAGACAACAATAAAGTGTTTACTCACAAACTTCTCTTTAACTTCGCGTCTTTGCGCCTTCGCGAGAAATTATATCCTGAAAAGTAGACATTCTTTCACCTAAAAATACGCTCAGTTTTGGGGCACTCTCGGAACCACCAACCTTTTTGAGAAATAAATAATAGTAGCTCTCGCCAAGACGCTAAGACAACTAAGTTTTTTCTCTGAAATTGATTTGGTTTAGGTATACGACAATAAAGTTTTGACTCTCAACTTCTTTATTAAACTTCGCGTCTTTGCGCCTTCGCGAGAAATTATATCCTGAAAACTAGACATTATTTCACCTAAAAATACGCTCAATTTAGTAGCTTGGTTTCTTCGCAAGACAAATTTTACTTCATTCCCGATAATTATTGACAATTCGGGTAATACCATTTTTTATAAGTACCTCACCAAAGTTAATCAAAAAACCTAAATTCTTATCGGTTAATTTTAAGTAGGTCAACAACTGCTTTTTATACACGAGATGAACTTTCTCAACTGATTTCAACTCAATGATCACCAAGTCATTGACAATTAAATCGGCTCTAATACTACTTTGGGGAGTTTAAAAAGGCACTCAAAAGAGGTCGAAATTTCAAGGTTGTGAAGTATAGTAAAATCATGAAAAAGAAACACTTACAACAAAAAAAAGGATCGAAAATGACCCCAAGCCCCACCTGCTAATGAGCATAAAGACAATATAGCATTATTAAGTCAAATCCCCAATAGATTATTGGGTTTTCTAGATAATTTCAAAGCTGTATTTAAGACACAAACTCATGATTCAAATGAACTTGCGTCTATGTATACAGGAGGTTTATTTACCTCCGAGAAAGGTAATATAGAGCGTATCGAAGAAAGCGTCCCCGCCGTAAATTATGAACAACTTCGTCAATTCATCTCTAAATCACCGTGGTGTCACAATCAGCTCATGACTGAAATAGCTTTGAGGGCTAATCGTAAACTGAAGGACTACTCCAACAAAAGCGAACTGCCAATAGGTTTTTATATCGACGAAAGTTCATTCGTCAAAAAAGGTATGCACTCTGTTGGCGTATCACGTCAATGGCTCGGGTGTCGGGGTAAAGTAGACAATGGACAAGTTGCGGTTTTTTCATCCTTGGGGTGCGGAGCATATAACAGTTTGATTGACTGCCGGTTATTCCTCCCTGAGTGCTGGACCGAAGATAAAGAACGCTGTAATCGTGCTGGGATTCCCGAAGATGAACAAGAATTCAAAACGAAAATTGAACTCGCAATAGAAAGCGTTATGGAAGCCCGAACGCAAGGTATTGTATATGATTTCATTGCAGTTGATGCACTTTATGGGAGTAGCTTTAAATTCATCAATAGACTCGATCAATTAGGGGAAGTTGTCATGGGGCGAATGCGTAATAGTATTCACGTTTATCTTGAGGAGCCTTTGTTTCAACTCCCTGAGCGAGAGTCTAATAAGGGACGTAAGCCCACAAAACTACGGGCACAAACTTTGAGTGTGACAGTAAAAAGTATCGCCGAATCCATTAAAGAAAATCTTTGGGAAGATATTGACATTAGAAGTACAACCAAAGGCATATTAAAGGTTCAGGCATTCCAAAAAAAGTGTGCTGCATGATGACGAATCGGGCGAAGTAAAACAGTGGGATTTAATAATTTGTAGAGATAATCAAACTACTTCATTGAAGGATTACACTTATACAATAAGCAACACAGCAAGCTCAAAAACGCTTCAGGAGATGATTCAAATGGATCGGCAACGCTACTGGATCGAGCGTTCATTCCAGGACAATAAAAATGAAGTGGCTATGGATGAATACCAAGTCAGGAAATATCGTGGTTTTTATCACCATATGAGCCTTTGCATGCTCGCTACCTTATTTTTAATGGAAGAGCGTATGGATTGTAAAGACACCTTGCCTCTTTTATCTTGTGCCGACATTAGAAGAGCTATGGAGTTTCTTATGCCCAAGAAAGTAACGAACTTGGAAGAATTCTGTGTTCAAATGGAGGTAAGGCATATAAAACGGCAAAAAAGTATAGATCATGCCAGTCGGGATGCTATTCCACATTAATAATTAAAATTCAAGCGGTCTCAATCTTACAAAAATTCTTCTATCAAGATAGAGGAAGGCTTCCTGCTGTTTAAATCAGATGATTTTTGTGGCTTTTTTAGTCGAATCAGACCACCACTTCATCACAAAATCGAAATGTACCCTGTCTACCATCTATTGATGGCGGGGGTAATCTGGGGTTATATATTTTATGATCACGCCGCGTTTGAATCTGAGCAATATGATTCTAAACGCCCCAAAGTAGTACTAAAGCCTTCATCAAAATAGATGTCTTCATATTTAATTTTCATGGGCACCTGCCTCTGAACTTTGCGACCACGTTTCGCTAGTTCATAAGCTAAACTCACTTCATAAACCGACTCTAATAAACCCGGCCCTAGTTCAGTGTGAACTTTGTACGCCGAATCAACAATCTCTTTGCCTAAAATCTCTAAGTCCATATTTCTCTCCAAAAATTCTTCCTTCTTAAACTTGGCGTCTTTGCGCCTTCGCGAGAAATATTTTCCTAAATAACTAGACATTTTTTTCCCCATTGCTTACGACTCTGGCAATACTCTTGGAGCTGAAGTTCTCGACATATAGCGTTTAGCTCTCGCCAAGACGCTAAGGCAACTAAGTTTTTTCTCTGAAATTGCTTTAGTTTAATCAGACAACAATAAAGTGTTTACTCACAAACTTCTCTTTAACTTTGCGTCTTTGCGCCTTCGCGAGAAATTATACACTGAAAGTAGACATTATGTTTACCCATCACTACCCATGGCCTTGTGAACAGATATTAATACCTCAATATCTTCGGTGAGCTCGATTGATAGGGTTTTGCTCTCGCCAAGTCGCTATGGCAATTAAGTTTTTTCTCTGAGATTGCTTTAGCCTAGATATAAATATAATAGAAAGCCCTCTCAACTTCTTTATTAAACTTGGCGGCTTGGCGCCTTCGCGAGAAATATTTATTAAATCGTTTTAGACTAAGTTCTTCTTCATCATATTCTTAAACATGGAGTCTTAGCACCTTCTCGAGAAATATTTTCGGCAAATCCCCATAAATTTACACCCGTTCATGTAACAAAGTGACTTGAGCGGGAACTTAATAAATAGAGACATCATTTTCTTAAACTTCAGCTTTTTTGTCATTTTATAAGTCCAATCCTGTTAACATTTGTAGTAATAATACATAAACTTTAATAAGGCTAGACAGATTTACCCTTCTTACGACGAATTATATTTATAGGGAAACTCAACTCTAGATAATCACATGCTTGATAAACAGTTATTTTCCCGTATGATTAAGACATTAAAAAACTCAACCATCTAGAATACAAAGGTTCCTATGAGACATAATAAAATTTATCTCTTTATTTCTACGCTCTTTTTTAGTTTTACGACTTTCGCAGCTGAAGCCGCTGCACCCGTGAATCCCGAAGCTCAACAAACTCTCTTTATGAAGTTTATTCGCGCCATTACTTTTACCACCGATGGCAATATACCCGACTTTTTAATTTTCCTCGGCCGTCATCACCCACTCATTCTTCACCTCCCTGTAGGTCTTCTCGCTGTTATTGCTTTCCTCGAAATTTTTTCTTGGTGGCGTAAAGTCGAAATTTACGACGAAGCCATGTATATCCTATGCTGGTTAGCTGCACTCACTTCTGTTGGTGCCACTTTCTTTGGTATCCTGCTCGCTCTCCCTGGCGGATATAACCCAGAACTCCTTTCACGTCACGGTTGGTTAGGTATGGCGGTTGCGGTTGCCGCAATTATTGCTCTCTACCTCAAACATCACTACCGCAAAGACAAGGTTTTAGCGAAACGTCACCGTTTTCGCGTCGCCATTTTTGTAGCTTGTGTGATCATGGGTTTTGCAGGTCACGATGGCGGTTCACTCACTCACGGTACTGAATACCTTTTTGAATACGCTCCCGATCCCCTTCGTAAAATGACGGGTCGAAAAGCTAAAAAACCAAAAGATGCTGAGGAAGCTAAAAAACCTCGTAAACTTCCTTATTTCGAAGCCAAAGTTCTCCCAATTTTCGAAGCCAAATGTGTATCTTGCCACGGCGAAGAAAAAATGAAGGGCAAACTCAAGCTCAATAATATCCTCGGTATCATGCGTCGCTATGACAAAATTATAAGTCCCGGTCATGCGATGGATTCCGAATTATATTATGTTTTAGTTAGTGATGACCCTGACGAAATTATGCCTCCTGAAGGTAACGAAGCGATGACGAAAGAAGAAATCAAGATCATCGAAGATTGGATCAATGCTGGCGCCTCTTTCAGCGATGTGGAACTCAAGCCCATGGCATCACCTGCTGCGGAAGCCGCAAAAGTTGAGCCCACAGTTGAAAAAGCTACGGAAGCCGCAAAACCCGCACTCGACCTCGCCAACATGACAGCTGATCAAAAATTTGTTCACGAAACCGTCATCCCTTTCTTCGAAGCCAAGTGCACGAAATGTCATGGTGAAGAAAAAGATAAAGGCGATGTGCGTCTCCACACTGTCGAAGTGATTAAAGCGACTTTTGAAGATGAACTCATCGTTCCTGGCAAGCCTGAAGATTCTTGGCTCTACGACTCACTCGTGACTGATGATGAAGACGCGCTCATGCCTCCACCCAAGGAAAAGAACCCTGCGACGAAAGAAGAAATCGCCATGATCAAAAAATGGATCGCAGATGGTGCAAAAGGCCTCGATTAAGCCAGAGCTCGACTCAGACTTACTAAGTCCCACTAGGACACACTAAATACATTCAAAAATACCGCCTCCCTAGGCGGTATTTTATTTTATTATCATCAGCTCATGCTAAAGTAGCGAAAATTGTAAAAATGTACTGGAGTCCAAGCCAATGGATAAAATGACTGCCTTAGTCGACTTTCTCTGTCTCGACGAAGAATGTGGCAAGACCATCAACTTTAACGTCATGGAACTTAAGGAAAAAGAAGGGCTCTTAACATGCCCGCACTGCTACCGTCAGTATTCCTTTTCTGATAGCACCTTCATCGAAAAATTAGAAAAACTACGCAACCTACTCATCGCTGTTAAAGACGCTGAAGATATTTTGGGCGACGTCAATGTCGGCGTCAACACGGTTGCGGGATCCGCAAAAATCCCTTACCGCCTTTTACTTACGCGTATGAATACCGTGATCACTCTTGAAGTGGGCGGTTACAAGATTGATTTTAACTTTAGAGTCGAGCCTGCAAAATCAGGCGACTTCCACTAAATAGTATTTGAGGAGATAGCCATGGGAAAATTATTCGGAACAGACGGAATTCGCGGGCGTGCTAATGAATACCCCATCACGCCAGAGATGGCCATGCGCATGGGTAAGGCTATTGCCGCCGTGTTTGGCGAAATGAACATAGGTAGAAACCGTGTGGTTATAGGTAAAGACACTCGCCTTTCAGGCTACATGCTAGAAACGGCTTTAACCTCAGGGCTCATCTCCATGGGCATGGATGTTTACTTGGTTGGCCCGATGCCAACACCTGCAGTTGCCTTACTTTCTCGATCCATGTTAACATCAGCGGGCATCATGATTACTGCATCACACAACCCTGCAGAAGATAATGGCATTAAAATTTTTGCTAATGATGGCTACAAGCTCACTGATGCCATCGAGAATAAAATCGAAAAACTCATCCTCTCCGATGAAGAAATCATTCCTAAAAATGGTGCCAATGTCGGTAAAGCCTACCGTATTGACGATGCTGGTGGACGCTACATTGAGTATGTCAAAGGTTCAGTTAATGATATGGATCTCAATGGTTTAAGAGTCGTCTTAGACTGCGCTAATGGTGCTGCCTATCACCTTTCCCCCATTGTTCTCAAGGAATTGGGCTGTGAAGTCATCAAAGAATTTGTTGATCCAGATGGCCTCAATATCAACGATAACTGTGGCGCCACTTACGCCGAACGCTTAGCAGGCTCAGTTAAAAAATATCGCGCCGATTGTGGTATTGCCCTCGATGGTGATGCCGACCGCGTCATTTTCTCTGACGCTGATGGCACAGTCGTTGACGGCGATCGCATCATTGCGATTTGCGCTCTCGCCATGAAAGAAGCGGGAACTTTGACCGGCAACAAAATTGCCATTACCACCATGTCCAACATGGGTTTAATCAAACTCATGGAAGAAAATGGCATTGAATGCGTCGTCACTGATGTGGGTGACCGCCATGTGATCGCTGCCATGCGCAAAGATAATATTAAGCTCGGTGGCGAGCAATCAGGTCACATCATCTTCGGTAATTACTCCACCACGGGCGATGGTACACTCGGCGCCCTCCGCGTCCTCGAACTCATGAAACAATCTGGCAAGAGTATTAAAGAACTCGCTTCTGTAATGGAAATCTTTCCTCAAAAGCTTGCGGGCGTCATGGTCAAAAGTAAACCTGCACTCAATACCCTCCCTGGTCTCACGGCTCTCATTGAAGAATGTGAGAAAGAACTTGGCAAAACGGGTCGCTGCATATTACGTTATTCTGGAACAGAAAAGAAACTCCGCATCTTAGTTGAAGCTCAAAGCAACAAAGTTGTGGACAAATGGATTAAGAAATTCCTTAAGCAAGCTGAAGAGGAGATCGGTGCATGAAATTTGACTTTATCCCAGGTGAGAACCCCAGTTATTTTGAATCATTGCGTCGCGACGCTTCCATAAGCGAACTCCCCGTCGCCGGTACCACCGTGCGACAAGCGCAAATTGATTTTCTCGAAGCCACTGATCACGAGTTTTCAAAAGAAGCTCCTGAGGTCTTACTCGCAGATAACTTCTGGTATGCTCCTGAGGATTTAGAAAACTTTTCACGCGGTGAAGACCTCTCCGAAAATAGCTTTGCTTTACGCTTCCCCTGGGATTTACTCAGGCTCAACGAAATTTTAGTCGCACATATCGATACTGATTTTATTGAAGCTCACGTATATGATGGTGCTCAAAACGAAGGTTTCCTCTACGCGGGAAAAGGCACTAAAATCCTTCCCGGTGTTTTTATCGAGGGTAATGTCATCATCGGCGACAACTGTAAAATCGGCCCCAATTGCTACATCCGTGGCAATACTTTTATCGGCGACAACTGCCACATCGGTCAATCCGTCGAAATCAAAAATTCTCTGATCATGAACAATACCAACGTCGGCCACCTCTCCTATATAGGCGACTCGGTGCTTGGTGAAAAAGTTAACCTCGGTGCCGGTACTGTGAGTTCCAACTTACGCCACGATGGTTCCAATCACCGCTCAGAGTTCCATGGGGAACTCATTGATACAGGACGTCGTAAATTTGGCGTCATTATTGGCGATGGCGTTCACACGGGCATCAACACCTCCTTTTACCCAGGCCGTAAGCTCTACCCGGAAACCACTACTCTACCCGGCCAGATTGTCCAAAAAGATCTAAAAGCGTGAATGACCTCAAGCTTTCCCTTTAAACTCAGCCTTGCCCCCATGGAGGGTGTCACTCACCCCCTCATGCGACATCAGATCGCCCAACACGGTGGTTTAGATCTCTTGTGCACTGAATTCATTCGCATCTCGAGCCACAAACCCTCGATGCGTTCTCTCAAAAAACAGATTGTTAAGTCAGGGGATATTCCCCTCTCAGTGCAAATCATGGGCAATAATGCTGAACTGATGGCGGAGTCCGCAAAACTCGTCGTGGATTGCGGTGCCGATGCAGTGGATGTCAATATGGGCTGCCCCACCAAGCGCGCCGTTAAAGGCGGTGTTGGTTCCGCTATGCTCAAAGACCCCAAGCTCTGCTACCAAGTTTTGGCCTCCATGCGCGAGCAAGTGCCTTGTGCGCTTTCCGCAAAAATTCGCGCGGGCTTCGATAATAAGGAAGGCGTTTTTGAAATCCTCCAGGCCATCGTCGATTCAGGCGCCGATTATTTAGCCGTTCACCCGCGCCGCCGCGTCGATCATTACGAAGGTCATTCAGATTGGCGCATTATTAGTGCTCTCAAAGAAAAATCCCCCATTCCCGTCATTGGCAATGGCGATGTCCGCACTGCCGCAGATGCCGTGCGCATGTTCAAAGAAACCCAATGCGATGGGGTGATGATTGGTCGTGGTGCTCTCTCCAACCCATGGATATTTTTACAGACTTCGCAAGTGCTCTCTGATCAGGAAGTCTTCATCCCAAATTGGGAAGACATCTATCACTTTTACCATGGCATTGCCCAAGCTTTCTCGGACTTCTGCGACAACGAACAGGGCACTTTGAACAAGACTAAAGAAATGTTAATGTACTTTTCCGTCAATTTACCTGAGCCTGCCCCCTTTCGCAAAGCTATTGGTCGCAGTCAGTCAATTGATGAAATGATGAATAAACTCCATAGCTTTCTCAAAGAAAAACGAGAGCTCTGTGGCAAAGAAATATGTGCAATAGGAAAGATATGATTTTTCATTTACCAGATGTCTACGAGGCTTACCAACGCTGGAAGTTGGCCCCCACCGACAAATTAATTTGCTCACAATTTCTGATTGCTAAGCTTCCCAATCATTGGGGTTACGTCATTAGTGCTGGAATTCGCGTCCTTGCTGAACAGCTGCAAAATTTTGAAGCCGACGAAGCTTTTTTAAATGAATTAGAAGAAGCCCTCAAAGATTGTATCGACGAAGACGTCAACGACTTCCTCACCATGATCCACAACGTCAAACCCTCTTGGCGAGTTGATGCAGTCCATGATGGAACTTTTCTCTTTGGCAGCCAACCCTGCCTCTGTATTCAAGGCAATACTTTTTTAACGCTCATCCTACTCAAGCATTTTCAGCAGATTATCGAAGAGTCCATTAATACCGCTACTCGCGTTTCTCGACTCAAAACTGCTCTTGGAGAAGCTCCCGTTGCGCTTATCAGTAAAACTCAAGTCAGTGCTCGTGCAGGCCTTATTGGGGGTGCTGAGGTCGTTCTAAATCATGGTGACACCTCAAAAACGACTCTGCTCTTGGAATACGATGCCTTTGTCCTCGAGCATAATCCTCACGCTCTTTTACTCTTGAGTGCCAGCGCGCCGAGCGAAAAGAATTTCGAACTCTTGCGCGCTTTGCCCTACCCCCCCAAAGGAATTATCATTCCTTTTAATGCCGTCGAGACTGAACTCGAAAAATACCGTACTATCCTCAACGATCGCACCTGGCTACAATCAAAAATTTACTGCGCCGCTCCCAGTAGCGAAGCCGTGCTCAAAAAGCAAAAAGCTACGGGCGTTCAACCCGACTTCTGGTTACTCAACTTCAAGCGCGAACAAGGTTCTTTGGGTTATGTGAAAATCCACGCACTCAAAAGCGCCATCTGCAACGCCGAATCTAAGTGGCAATGGTTGCATTCATTTGCTGACGACTGCGCTTTCCCAAGGCTCCCGGGCTTCCTCAATATTCGCCGCTATGGCAAACGTCGCCCCTCAGGCGATATGATTGTCAATGAGCACATCAAAGCCAGTTCGA
Organism: Lentisphaera araneosa HTCC2155; assembly: GCF_000170755.1. Lineage (NCBI taxonomy): Bacteria > Pseudomonadati > Lentisphaerota > Lentisphaeria > Lentisphaerales > Lentisphaeraceae > Lentisphaera > Lentisphaera araneosa. Next base: position 21,751 of record NZ_ABCK01000018.1, on the reverse strand, counting down.
ATATCATTAACGATCGCGAATTCCTCAATCGTAGCTTCCGAGGCGATTTCCACATCTTACTTGAGCCCGTGTTCATGGGCCGTCATTTCACCCTGCTTCAAGACGAAGCCGCCGATGCCAAACACGCCGAAGTCCAAAAAGAATACTTCGGCAAAAACTACACCGCCCTCGACTTCCCCGCCTCCTACCCCAGCGGTCTCGAAGAAAGCTTCTTCAACAGCATCATTTCTTCTTAATCATAAAGTATGAAGACCATTACCTCGAGACGTATTAAACAATCACTCCAAGGTCGCTTCTATCAAGCTTTTCATTGTATAAATAAAGCACTCTAAGAATCTAAACTAAGTAAACATTGTTATTTTAATAATATCTATTTTGTTACTTTACTTAAGGATATATTGTTATTTTAATGAAGATAGTTTTTACGACACTAAACACTACATATAGTGTTTTATATGAAATAATAACTATATCTAGTGTCAATTTAACTATGTTGTTATTTTTATAATTTTGATTTTGTTACTTTTTTTAGGTGAAACTTGTTACTTTTTTATATTGCAGGCCTATATTTATACGGAATTATAAATATTGCTGAGGAACCGCGTGGAACTTAAATTATTAGAGCCTGAATTTGCTTCGCCGTTAACTGACCTAATTATTGACTTAGATCACTTGCGACGAAAACAATTAAGCGGAACAACTCACGAAGAAGTGTTCTTTCAGTTAAAACAGCTTTTTCACATGCTAGAGAGTATCGGATCCGCACGTATAGAAGGCAATAATACAACTGTTGCGTCCTTTGTTGAAACAAGAATTGAAGATCGACCCTACATTGATGAAAACATCAAAGAGATTCGTAATATTGAAGAGACTATGGAGTTTATCGATAACTCTATTCGTGAACGAGGTCTTACAAAAAGCTACCTAAAAGAACTTCATTATGGAATCGTTAAAGGATTAACTCCCCCTCCTAAGGGTGAAGGTGATGCCAACCCTGGTGCTTTCCGAAATCATGGGGTTGAAATCACTGGATCAGATCATATTCCTCCTGAAACCGCTCATGAAGTTGAAGCGTATATCGATGAATTAATTGAATTTATTAATAAAGACCACCCCGCTAAATATGATTTATTAAAAGTCGCCATTGCCCACCACCGTTTCATGTGGATCCACCCCTTTGGCAATGGCAATGGTCGAACAGGCCGACTCCTAACTTATGCAATGCTTGTATCTCAAGGCTTTAGGGTTGGTGAAGGTCGAATACTCAATCCAACAGCTGTTTTTTGTATTAATCGTGACATCTATAACGAACAGTTAGCTAAAGCGGATTCTAATACTTCTGAAGGTATAGAATCCTGGTGTTGCTATGTCCTAGATGGACTAAAAGAAGAAATTGCAAAAATCGATCGCTTAACAGATTATTCTTATTTAGTGAGATATATTCTCAAACCTTCATTAGATTTTTCTTTGAAACAAAAATTAGTGAATGAAGATGAGTACGCGATATTACTGGAAACCGTCAAAAAACAATCCATTCAAAATAGTGATATACAGGCGCTTTTTCCAAAAGAACAATCAACCTCAATTTCAAGACGTTTACGCCACCTAAAAGAAAAGAAAATGCTTGCGAATGACATAGGTAATACCCGTCGCTATCACATTTCATTTACCAACAGTTTTTTAATTCGCGGTATCATTCCACAATTAGCTCGTAATGGCTTTATCCCCATCCGTGATGACTAATAAAACTACACCGCCCTCGATTTCCCAGCCGCCTACCCCAGCGGCCTCGAAGAAAGTTTCTTCAATAGCATCATTTCCTCTTAATCATAAAGGTTCACAAGTGCTTGCTTTAGCTTGGGGCAATTAAACTCAAAGCCTTCGTTTAGGAGTTTTTGTGGTCGACAGTACCGGCCATATAAAGCGAGTTCGGGGTCAGTTTTCATGATGAGCGGTGCCGCTAACTTAACGAGAGGGCTCATGCCTGGCAAGCCAAAAGGAACTCGCAAGGCTTTGCGCAATTCCCGCATAAATTCTGCATTGGATACGGGCTCAGGTGATGAAGCAATATACGTCCCCTGCATTGCGTCATCTTCGATCGCTCTTAAAAAGATTCGATTCATATCATCTTCATGAAGCCAACTAATGCCTTGGCGACCATGACTCACTTTTCCTCCCAAGCCCCATTTGACAATTTTTGCTAAACGAGGCAAGGCACCACCATTTTTTCCTAAAACAAAACTCGTTCTCAAAACAACTTTACGCATACCTTCTAATACGGAGTCATGAAAAGCTTGTTCCCAAGCTTGTCCCACAAAAGGGGCAAGCCCATAACCGTATGGCGAATCCTCTGTACAAACAATGTCTTCGGGATCTCCGTAGATATGCGCCGTCGACATTTGAATCCAAGTTTTTGGCGGTGTTCGCAATTTTTTCAGTGCCTTACCTATCAACTCGGTACTTTGAACTCGAGATCTCAAAATCGCATCGCAATTTTCAGCTGATTTGATGCAATCGACGCTACGGCCCACTAAATTGACCAATGCATCAGCACCCTCGAGTTCCTTTACCCACGGACCCAAATTCTGTGCATCCCATTGACAAAACTTACCAAGCCCTTCGAGCCCTGAGGAATGACGTGAGATCAGAATTACTTTATAATTCTGCTTGTTTAAAAACTTCGCTAAGTTGCTTCCAATAAAGCCAGAAGCTCCAAATATAATAACTTTTTTCATTGCTTTTCCCTCAATAAAATTTCCAAGTGTAGAGGCTGCCTTCACTCTCTCTGAGATCACCTATAAAAACCTGCTTGCCGATCTTTAACTTTGATGTGAGCTTTTTGTGGACGCGAAAAACTGAAGGCTTCTCTTTAATCAAATCGGCACGTTTTGCGAGCGTCTTATTCTTGCCCCAACTATAGCTAATCACCCCATCTGCAATGAGCTGATCAAATGCTTGATCCTCCATGATTTCACCATCAAATTCCTGTATAATTTCTTCAAATCCCCACTCTGGGGTTTTGAGTTTTTTCTGTGCCACTTTTAAATCTGTAGAAAAACCATGTAAGCCAAAAAACTTACTCGCACCCACCAAAAAATTATCGCTGTAACGCGTATCAACCCACACACAATCTTCGCCCGTTTGGCGATCAACGCAGGATAAACGTAAAGCACAATTAAAACTCTGCGGTAGGATATCTAAAGGCATCCAATCAGGTGCAACGGAATCCATCCAAATCATACATAAACTGAGCAGAACTTGACCCTCTTCATCTTGCCAAAGTCGCAAATGTTCTGGCAAATCAAAAAGATCTTCAGCCTCCACTAAACTGAGTTTAAAATTGGCCAATTGTCTTTTTGTGACTCGCGCTCGAATAGCATTGACGGCGCGGTACTCAAAGGTCCACTTCTTTTTAGTGTCTGGATCAATGAGCTGCATGGTCCACCTTGCTTGCACTTATGATGCTATAAGTAAATTTATGTGCCTGAATGGCGAGGGGAATACAGAGCAAACAGGATTGCATATGTTCCCAGCGTGACTTATTGCATTTGCCTTTCAAAATGAGTAGCGCTAAATGAATCACCACTAAGAAGGGCACTTGAAGTAAAGAAGGAATAAGGTTTTTGGAAATATTTTTAACTTCTATATTTTCGAAGCCATTTTCTTCCAAGGCATGCTGTACTTTATCCAAGCGCCCGATTTCGACAATACCCCAGTTGTCCCCCCATTTCTTTAAAAGGTTCACTGTATTTTGTCCCAATTTCGCATCCGCTTTAATGAAAAAATCGGCAATCACTAAACGTCCATTAGGCTTGAGAACTTTTGCGGCTTGAGCAATCAAGTCTTTTTTTGACTCGCCCTGAGCATAGCAAGAGCTCTCCATTGCAGTACAAGCATGCATCGATTCTTCTCGATACGGCAAAGAGCTAAAATTTCCTAGACGATACTCAATTTGGGGAAGGCCAAATTTTCGGGCCTTTTCGATTTGTTCCTCGACAATGCTTATCCCATGGAGCTTAAGGTTTTCATTTCTTTCATAAGCACTGCGTAATAAGCCGCCTAAGCCACAACCCAGATCCAACAAATGATTATCCTCTTTTAAATTGCAGGCATTTAAAACTTGGTGATTCATTTCTTGTATTTGCTGATCACGATTAAAAAAGCCGAGCCCACCATGCCAGTAACCAAAATGCATATTGCCCGAAGGACTCCAAAAGAGGTAGTCTTCTAAATTTTCACGGTAATGATCTTTAATCATCTCTTCTTGGCTTCTGAGCAATTTCACATCGTCTTTCACTTGTTCACATACTGGCATCTCGACCTCTTTTTATTTATTTCAGTAACTTCTGTCTATACAGAAATAACCGTAATTTCACTAATTAGTCAAGCTAGGCTTTGAAAAAAATTCAAATTTGTTCATAATTAAGTAAGAACTAAAGGATCATTATGGATACAGAGAATTTTAAAATCACTCCTTCGATGGAAGCTTATATCCTCCATTGGGGTGAAATGGGCCCTCAATGGGGCGTCAATCGTACCGTTGCACAAATTCACGCACTCTTGTATTTGGCTGACGAAGCCCTCGATGCCGACTCAATTACTAAGCTATTGGGCATTGCGCGCTCAAATGTTTCAAATTCCCTTAAAGAACTTAAAGATTGGAGGCTGATTAAAAGCGCCCCCATTTTAGGTAGACGCAAAGAACATTTCACCACGGATAAAGATCCCTGGAAAGTTTTTCAGATCGTTTTAGAAGAACGTCGCAAGCGAGAGCTCGACCCCACCATTTCAGCGGTGAAAGATTTTATTGAAATGGCTGATGAGGAAGAACTCCCCGAAAATACGCGCAAGGCCATGAAAGAGCTGAGTCAGCTCATGGAAGATTTAGCCATCCTCCACGACTCTTTTTCCAAACTGCCCCTACCCATTTTGAAAAAATTAGTGAAAGGCGGCTCCCTGCTTAAGTTGTTTACTAAATCTTAATCCAGTAGTTTTTTTGCATTTCTCTCATCGCCTACGTCCATGTAGGCTTTGTAGAGATAATCCTGAACAACTGCTTGGCGATCACGACTGCCTTTCATCATATCTTTGAGGAATCTCACCGTATATTTGAGCTGATCATGTTCTTTAGTTAAATCATAATACAGCTTTAAATCTGAGTTCAGGGTATTATAAAAATCAGGTTGATCATCGATGTAACGTTCAAAGGCTCGACGGCCTTCTTTTGCTTTGCCATTTTCATATAGGCTTTTGACCATATTCTGGGTGGCACTTTCGGCCAAATCATAACGATCTTCCACTTTGCGCACTAGAGATTTTTGGAGACTTTTAGCTTCGCTAGCTTTTCCTGCTTTATTCAAAGTATCGACTAATGCAGTTCCTAATTCATAGACAAAGTCATCATATTTTTTAAAGGCCGTCATCTCCAGTTTCATGACTTGGATCAGTTGAGATGGACTTTCTTTTTTGCTATAAATCGTCTTCAGTCCGGCATAGGTTTTTAAATTCATTTTTGAATAACTTAGCGATTTCTTATAGAGATATTCAGCGCAATCTTCTTTGCCCATCTTTAAAAAGTATTTCGCTAAACTCGTTATTTTCAGAGACTGCTTATATTTATCTGATGTAAATAAAGGGTTGCTCTTAAAATCTAATTGATGATCCGTGAGGCGTTGATTCGTCTGCGGGTCACGAGCTTTTCCCACACCATAGTTTCCTTGTGAATAACGACCTATTTCTAAATCCCAAGCTTTACCATCTTTCATGACTCCCGCCCACGCATGCCCCGTGGTCGTACTACCTCGCCCCATGCCACTAAAGTACATAGCAGGTATACCGTTGGCTCTCGCGGAAATAACCGTATAATAGGCCTGGTCAACACAAATCCCCCCTAGCTCTTTAATATTAGCTAGACTATAGATTCCTTGGTCCCAACGATAGCGACTGGCATTCAAGCGAACGTGATTGTATTTAATTTCAAAGTATCGTTTCGCCCAAGATTTTGCCGAGCCGGAGCAATTTTTTCTCGCCCAATGAAGTTCTTCTAAGGGCACATTAACACCAACGACGAAGACCAAGTCTTGAATTGACAGTTTTGAATAGGAAACTTTTGCTCCACGAGTGTACAGTTCTTTAAAATAATCATACAATTCTACAATCTGCCAAGAATAGGGTAGCAAATCTTTGCCCATTTGATGATGCATTAATTTCTTCTCATCATCCCAAACTAAACTCATGGCTAAAGCTAATTTCCAAAATTTTGTAATTTCTTTGGGATCATGTTTATGGAGCTTTGTTAAAATAGCTAACACTTCTCCTAGATTATCATTAGGCGTAATTGAGTAAATTAAATCTGTTCGACGAGTGCTCTCAGAAAGCCATAAAATAAATTCTGGTGATACTTCATCTGATAGAGACATTACTTTTAAAAATTTTGCTAGGTCCGCAAATATTAACATCTTTGGCATGGCACGCATCGTTGATAAATTTTGTGCCTGAAGATATTTCTCTATACTCCGAATAGATGATTTATGATCGTCATTAACAATAATCTCCTTAACAATCTTATTGACATCCGTCATATTTTTTGACTTTTGTATTTGTGTCAACACGAGGTCTTCATCTGCACCCCAAGCACAAAAACTCAGTGCTAAAAATAAATACTTAATCATGATTAAATCTCCCCAAATTATTTTGCTGTTTCATTTTTCCTCCAAGATACCAAAAGCTTCTAAAATAAAATTCATTTTTTATATAAATCGTAGGATTATACACTAAACTAAGAATTCGCGAAAGGGCGCGGAGCCCGACTTAACTTTAGTTTATAGGATAATATTTATGAAAAAAGTACTTTTCACACTCTGCCTTGCTGTATTTTTATTCACGACTTCTTGCGCAAGTAATAATCTCGGTGAATCCGTTAAAAATACGGGTCGCTCAACGACTCCTGTTCAACAAGATGCCAAATGGGCGGTAAAATGGTGGATGCCACGACACAAAGAAAAGTTGGCTCAAAAAGAAAAGTTAGGTGATGTCCAAGTCGTTTTTCTCGGTGACTCGATTACGCACGCTTGGGATAGACAGAAAAAAACTTGGGAGAAGTACTACGCTAAACGCAAGGCTCTCAACATTGGTTTTAGCGGAGACCGCACAGAGCATGTGCTTTGGCGCTTAGATAATGGGGCTGTTGATGGCATCAATCCAAAAGCTCTCGTTTTAATGATTGGTACCAATAATGCTGGCCACCATCAGGAAGCTTCTGCGGAAACCGCAAAAGGCATCAAAGCTATTCTCCAAGAACTTAGAGTGAAGCTACCCGAAACAAAAATTCTCATGCTGGCTATTTTCCCCAGAGGAAAGGATGACAACGATAAATTGCGCAAGCTCACCATGGGCACTAATGAGATTATAAAAACCTACGCCGATAACAAAGATATTTTCTATATGAATATCAACGATATCTTCCTGGATGATAAAAGAGTCCTCCACAAAAACGTTATGCGTGACCTGCTTCACCCCAATAATGAGATGTACCCAAAATGGGCCGAGGCGATTGAACCCAAGCTCGCAGAGCTCATGGAAGAGTAAAAACTCCCATTCCTAGGCATCATTGATTCCTGTCATAGAGGGCTGAAACTTTCACAAAATAAAGTTTTAGCCCTTTACATTTTTATTCGAGACTTCATTGTCTGAGCTTTTTAGCGAAGTATACAGAGCAATAAGGGCTTATAACTCCACTCACCCCCGCTCTCATTAGAATTTTATTAGGAATTAACATGTTTGATATTTTATTAAAGCATTCAGGAAACCTGAAAAATGACGTCCTAGCTGGCCTAACTGCCGTGCTGACACTCATTCCTGAAGCTGTAGCTTTTACTTTTGTCGCGGGTATTGACCCGATGATGGGCCTCTATGGTTCTTTCTTTATTGGTTTTATTACTGCTGTTTTTGGTGGTCGCCCAGCCATGATTTCTGGTGCCGCAGGTTCAATGGCGGTTGTGACTACTGCTTTTATCATCATGTTCGGTATCGAATACTTATTAGCTGCCGTGGTTCTTACAGGTATTTTACAGGTGCTATTTGGTGCCTTTAAAATGGGCAAATTCATACGCCTGCTACCTCATCCAGTTATGCTCGGTTTCGTCAATGGTCTTGCCATTGTCATTGGTATGGCGCAATTTGGTCAGTTCAAAGAAAACACTCGCGTCGTTTACGATAAGCAAAACGATATGTTCACTTATGCGGGTGACTGGATGGCTCTCACGAGTCCTGCGATGCTCACTATGATGGGCATGATTGTGCTCACTATGTTAATCGTTCACTTCCTCCCCAAATTCACAAAAGCTATTCCAGCCCCCCTCGCTGCTATTGTTGTGTGCACGCTCTTAGCAACTTTTACACCTTTAAAAGATCACTCCAAGCGCGTTTCTGACGTGGTTTTTGGTCAGCGTACTTCGATGACTGAAAAAGAAATCATCACCGATAATTTTGATGCGAAAAAAGAAACGGTACTGCACCGCGAATATGTTAATGCCGCCGAAGCTACTGTTGTTACAGGTACGACACCTGAACAAGTTCAACAACGCTGGGAACAAAATCAAACTAAGCTTATTGCCGAAGGTAAAAAAGTTGAAGCCGATGCCCTCGACGGTAGCCTGAAGGGACGCCTTCCAAGTTTCCATCTCCCAAATATCGGCTGGGATATGAGCAATCCTGAGAACCGTGATAAAGCAGTCAAAGTTTTTATCCTCGCACTCATCCTCGCTTCTGTTGGTCTCATCGAAACACTTATGACCATGTCTTTGATTGACGAAATTACTGAGACTCGCGGCCAGGGTAATAGAGAATCCGTGGCTCAGGGTTCGGGTAATATCGTCAGTGGCCTCTTTGGCGGCATGTGTGGTTGCGCAATGATTGGACAGAGTGTGATTTGCTTAAACTCTGGTGGTCGCGGTCGTGCTTCTGGTATTGCTACAGCGATCTTTATGCTCATCTTCATTTTATTTGCCCCACAACTCATCGAAATGATCCCCGTTGCTTCATTGATTGGCGTGATGTTCATGGTTGTGATTGCGACTTTCGAATGGTCTTCACTGCGTCTCTTCGGTAAGATCCCAAAATCAGAAATCCTCATTATCATCATTGTTTCGGCCGTCACGGTTTTCTTGGACCTCGCTGTTGCCGTTGGTATTGGTATCATTATCTCTGCGCTTATTTACGCTTGGAACTCTGCAAAAGAAATTAAGATCAAAGTTGCAGCACAAAGCGATGATGAAAAAACTTATTCGGTAAGTGGCAACATCTTCTTCGGCTCAATTACTTCTTTCAAAGAACTCTTCGATCCAAGTAATGATCCTAAAGATGTCTACATCGATTTTGCTGATTCAAAAGTTTGTGACCACTCGGGCATCGAAGCCGTTCACGGTCTCAGTGAGCGTTACAAAGCTGCAGGCAAAGTTCTTCACTTGCGTCACTTGAGTCCTGAATGTGCCAAATTGCTTAAGAAAGCTGGTGACATCGTAGAAGTCAATATTCTCGAAGACCCCAAGTACCACGTTGCGGATGACGCACTTGCATAGGACCTAAAAGGGCTTATCGACATAAAAAAAGGGATGCCATTTCAGCATCCCTTTTTTATTGTGCTAAATTAAACAGACTTTAACGATGGGCACCTACCATTGTAATAGCGAGCGCAATACCACCAATCATTAAAACCATTAATGTGATCAAAACTGCTAATAAAATCTTACCTGTTTTATCCAAAGTTTTGTGATCTGCATAGCCCTCAGGGCAACAAGCAAAGCGGAAACTTACGAGAATATTATAAAAAGGTATAAATAATGCCCAGCCATACCAAAGGCTATATCCTAGATTACGACAACGCTCACGAACGATGTAAACTGAGCCTGCGATCAAGGCAATAAAACCAAGAATTGGAATGAGGCTGACAAAATTCAAGCCAAAGTTCCACCCCCAATAAGGGCCACGACTCATGCCACCATAGCCATAAAATTCTTCGTCTGGGTTTTCAGAGAGTGTTTCACTCGTACTTGGTACGGCATAGGGATTAACGGATACTTGAGCATCGTCGCTCGCGGCAACTTCCTGAGGAGCTTGAAGAGGTTCAGGCGCTTGAAGTGGCTCAGGGGCTTGAGTTTGATCCAAAATTACGAAATCATTTTCACAAGAAGGACATTCCGCCGCTTGGTTGGCAAAAGAATCCTCTACTTCATCACTCCATGCACAATGGGGGCATGCTGCTATCATATATTCTCCATATCTTTTTTTGTTGAAGATAAAATACTAATAAAAGATAGTTTTGAACACAAGATCTTGATTTTTAAATTTTCATTAAGGCATATTTATCAATTCGTAACCCATATGAATTAAAAAATATCAATTTTAATGCGGTCGGCATGATATAAAATAGCCTAAGAGTGTAAGCCTTGGGAGGAATGACAAAAGTCCATTATGCGAATGCTGTAAGCATGACATAGAGCTCTATACCATTCCTTCAGAATTCTAAGTTCATTTAATTACTTACTGGATTAATAGATAAAGACTTACTCAATTAATCAGAACTAATCAAATAGCTGTGATGCCAAATAAAATGTTTGACTATGAGCATCAATAATTCGAGCTAAGGATTTACTGTAACCACCTCCCATGGTCACCACCACAGGTATATTCAACTTTTGACATATGGACAAGACATACTCATCGCGTTGATAAGCTCCTTGCATGGACAAGGCTAAGCGACCAAAACGATCCCCTGCAAGGACGTCGGCTCCTGCTAAATAAAAGATAATGTCAGGCTTTTCAGTTTCGATCAATTTCGGTAAAGTATTGTGCAAGACATCCATGTACTCAGCATCTTCAATGCCGTCAGCTAAGGCTATATCCAAATCGGATTTTTCTTTCTTTGTGGGGTAGTTGCGTTCACCGTGAATAGATAGTGTAAACACACTTGCGTCATTGGCAAATATTTCTGCACTACCATTACCTTGGTGAACGTCGAGGTCAACAATGAGAGCACGCTTGATTAGTCGACGATTTTGCAAAGCTCGAATAGCGATGGCATGGTCATTTAGTAGGCAATAACCCTCTCCATGATCGCTAAAGGCGTGATGAGTTCCACCCGCGATATTTAATCCACAAGCGTTCTCCAAGGCCCATAAACTCAACTCCAGGGTTCCACCTGTAATATCTAATTCACGATTGACTAAATCACGACTGAGGGGAAAACCAATTTTCTTAACTTCTTTGTCGCTAAGTTGAAGTTGATTGAGTTTATTCCAATACTCACTGGAATGACAGAGTAAAATATCTTCCTCGGAAATGGCCTTAGGCTCAAAGTACTGATCTTTCTCAATGATTCCTTGGTAGAGGATTTGCCTCCACAGAAGCTCATACTTCTCCATGGGGAAAGGGTGGTTTTCCCAGAGACTATGAGAATAATTTTCTTTGTAGGCAACTTTAATCATCTCAAAATAAATGCGCTATGCTCTTTAAAAAAAGTTTATTTTGTAAAGACTACATGCAAAATTTGACGGGCACGGCTCGCGCCTATGAAGAGACTCTGACATTGCTGTTCATCATTAACATAATCCGCATCATATCCCACCAAAAAGGCGACTTTTGTTTCGAGACCTTTGACTTTGTTGGCAGAGATATAGAGAATTTTGTTGCGTTCGGGAAACAGACCATTATTGATTTTTGCTCCCCCCATTGTTCCGCTGGGAAGTAGACGACGATTCTTACTAAATGAATTGGCAATAATCATGATTTCCTCTGGGTAACAAACTTTGCGTTTGAGTAAATCAGCAATGGTGTCGTCGAGGTATTTTGGAATCAGATGATGTTTAAGGACTTTTTCTACCACTGGTTCACCTGCAGGCAAGTCGGATGCCGGCGTTAAGTTCATGGTTCTGATTTTTGAGGAAGTCGCTTTTATTTTTATGAGGTAGTTAAAAATATTCATCGTGTAACGATAGCTCTCGTATAGGTTCAAACGCACCGGATTCGCCTGCAAGGTCGAATAGAGCTTTTCCACATCAAAGCCATTCATACCACCACGTCGAAAACTGGGACGTTGATCCGAATCATAAAGAATCGCAATTCGTGATGAGGCGCCTTCTTTAAGCATGGAGAAATAGATCGACCACCAACCGGGACCATTAGTTCCGTGAATAGGGAATTCTGTATCGTGGTCTTGAGCTTCATCCACAATCAGGCAATCATACTCTGGAAGAATTTTGCCTTGGGCAACCATGCCCTCGAGCGTCAGAGGTAATTGTGACTCATAAAACTGGTTGCGCGCTTCTTGCTCATCGGGCACTACATAGTCAAGACCATTTTTATTGTAGAGGTCACGTGCAATATCTTCCCACAGTTTTACCGTGATCTTCCCCTTGCGCGCTTGTCCACCCTGCTCCATTTTCTCGGCAATCACTTTTAGCTTATTGCGTAGAGCGCGATTGTAACAAATCACTAAAACGGAACCACCACGTTCGCGACGGCGTCCAGCCCAAATACGAGCCAAACCGAGTGCCATCCACGACTTACCACTACCAGGTGCTCCTTTGACCACAAATTGTCGATTGTGAATTAAGTGATTGAGCACACGAGTGACTTTAGAGTTAATCAGCTTTGTGAGGTACTTATCCGTTTCCTTAACAGATTTAGGATCCACAGATATTTCCTCATCACTCACAAAAGCTTTGCGAAAGAGCTTTTCTGCTTCTGCTGCGCCCAACTTCATGATGTGACCTAAGTTCTTTTCCATCTTAGGTTCGAAGTTTTCCAAATCCTTACGATCCATAATGAGTTCGCGCGGAAGTCCTTGATACTCGTTATAATCGCCGCGAATAAATAAATCGGGACAAGCTAAAACTCCCTTAACCACCATTTTGTAGGCTCCGCCAGCACGGGCAAAAATGTCTCTTACGCCCTGAATTTCACGAAAAAGTTGCGCATCAGGAGCGGTGCGATTATAGGTATTCCATTCCCCAGTCTTTTTATTCCGACGTAGCACTCCACCTTTGGCTTCGAGCACCAAAACTCCCGCATCGGGATTAAAAACTAAAAAATCACCCTCACGAGCTACCCCACGTGGGCCTTTGTAGTAATAACCCCAAACCACTATCCAGTGATCGGGCAAGCGCTCGAGTAGTGTCGCTACTTTCTGTTCTGATTCATGACATTTGTACTCGGGGCGCAATCTAATGAACTGGGGCATTTTCCTTCCTAATCTAAGTCTATCAACACATCACCAATGTATGCTTGAGCCCCGTGAATAAAAAGCTTCCCTAGGGAGAAAAAGCTTTTTTCGAAGCATAAATGACACAAAAGATCAACTCAGCTTGCCAGTATCACGCCTTCGTGTAATTTAAGCAAATTTTTTAGGAAACTCATATATGAATAAAGTCGAGCACGATTTCTTGATCATCGGCAGTGGTTTAGCGGGCATGTATTGCGCCTTGCAAGCTGCTGAGCATGGCTCTGTAGCCTTGATCTCCAAGCGAGAACTCAGCGAATGTAACAGTAAATACGCTCAGGGGGGCATCTCCTGTGTGATGACTGACATCAATGATCAAGATAGCTTCGAGCTCCACGTCTCAGACACTTTAAAAGCAGGCGCAGGCCTCTGCAATGAAGAAGTGGTTTCCGATATTGTCTCCGCAGGTCCAAAGGCGATCAAAAAACTGATTGACCTCGGGGTGAAATTTACCCGTCGTTCAGAAGTCGATGAAAGCGATGATGATGAAGCGGGCCAGTACAACTTGGGCCGTGAAGGTGGACATAGTCAACGACGTGTTCTGCACGCAGGAGATATCACCGGCACCGAAGTGATTCGAGCCCTAGAGAAAGCTTGTCGCTTAGAGAGTCGTATCGAAATTTTTGAGAATTATCACTCTATTGACCTCATCACCACAGGTAAACTCGGCTGGGGACTCGACAAAAATAATTGCCTCGGCGCCTATATCCTCGATAAAGATAATGATCGCGTCACTACCTTTTTAGCTAAGTCAACCATTCTCGCCACAGGCGGTGCCGGCAAAGTTTATACTTACACAACCAATCCAGATATTGCCACTGGCGATGGTATTGCCATGGCTTACCGAGCAAATGCGGATATCGCAAATATGGAATTTTTTCAATTCCATCCCACTTGCCTCTACGATCACCGCATCAATAGCTTCCTGATTTCTGAAGCCGTTCGTGGCGAAGGTGCCATCCTAAAAGTTCGCCGCAAAAAGCAACTTGTGGACTTCATGGAAAAGTATCACCCCCTCAAAAGCTTGGCACCACGTGACGTTGTGGCGCGCGCTATTGACCGCGAGCTCAAGGAAACCGGTGAAAAATGTGTCTACCTCGATATCACTCACCACGACGAAGAATTCCTTCGCAAACGCTTCCCAAAAATCTTTAAAACTTGTGAATCTATTGGCCTCAACATGGCTGAAGATCCCATCCCAGTAGTTCCGGCTGCACATTATTGCTGTGGCGGAGTAAAAACCGATATCTGTGGCACCACAAATATCACCCGCCTCTATGCGATCGGTGAGACTGCCTGTACGGGACTCCACGGCGCCAACCGCCTCGCCAGTAATAGCTTGCTCGAAGCAGTTGTTATGGGTGGTAAATCAGCGAAATGCGCTGCCGAGATGAATGCGAGCCTCTCCAATTCCATTTTAGAAACACAAATGAATGCCGTCCCCAGTTGGTCCAGTGGCAATGCAACTGACTCCGATGAACAAGTGGTGATCACTCACAACTGGCAAGAAATCCGTTCCTTCATGTGGGACTTCGTCGGCATTTTTAGAACCAACAAGCGTCTGCAACGCGCCAAACGACGCATTCGCAATATTCAGCACGAGATCACTCACTATTACTGGGACTTTAATATCACTCCCGACTTAATTGAGTTGCGTAACCTCGCCTGTTTAGCTGAACTCATTATTGATTGTGCTCTTTCGCGCCAAGAAAGCCGCGGTTTGCACTTTAACCTCGACTACCCCGAAAAATTAGATCAGGCCATTGAGAGCCACCTTAGGAAATTTTAATATGTTAGAAGTAAAAAAGCCCCTTGAACTCATTGGTGAATTCAAGACTTTAGACACCATCATTGACTTTAATCACCCGCGTATCGAATTGGATATGGGCTGTGGAAAAGGTCGCTTTACAACTGAGTTGGCCAAGCGCCACCCCGATGCCCTAGTTATGGGCGCCGACATCAAACTCGACCGTTTGCGCAAACTCAATGGTAAAGCCGCGCGTGCTGGTTGTGAAAAAGTGGAAGCACTTCATTGCCTCGGCTGGGAACTCTTTGGCTTTCAACTTCCCGATCATTCGATTGATCGCGTCCATATTCTCTGCCCTGACCCCTGGCCAAAAAAAGCACACCGTCGCAATCGCATGCTCTCGAGTGAATTCATGTATCGCGTCACTCGCAAAATCAAAAAGGGTGGAAGTCTGCACTTATCGACTGATGACCTCCCCTACCTCGAATGGATGAAGACCGTGACTTCTCAACTTCCCTGTCTCGAACCCGATCAAGAGGTTCTTGCCGATATCGCAGATGTCCAAACTGAATTTGAAATGAACTTCGCTTCACAAGATAAACCCGTGACTCATTTGGGTTTCCGCGTCCTCGCCTAATGTCGAATTTACTGGAAGAAGTCAACAAGCAATTTGCCCTTTGGGTGACTGAAGAAGCCAAACAATTGCGCACAATTGAAGAATCTGCGGCTAACTTAGTCGCAGCTGCCAAGACGCACCCAGCACGAAAACCCCACCTCAAACGTTTGCGAACAGCGCAAAAAGCCCTCGAGATCGCTAGCGAACAATGCGTTCACTTCACTGACTTAGCTGACTTGATCAACTCGGATGAACAATACAAAAACTTGGATTACTCAAGCGATATTCGTACAAGTTTCGCGAGTGTTGAGGAGAACTCTGAGCTAAAAGAACTTGTTGATTCCCTACAATACCTCGAAAAATAAGCTTCCGATTTTTTCTTCGTAAAGTTAAGTATCTCACAATTTAAGACATGCTTTATAAAGCCCTTCACTTGATGGGTTTTGGAGCTGTGGTATTTTCGCTGAGATAAAAAACAAGGAAAAACACCATGATCTTAGATAAACACCCCTTCATAACTCAGCGCCCTGGACCGGTTGTCCTCTGTATTCTCGATGGCGTGGGTTATTCCGACCACACGGAAGGCGATGCTTATAAAGCCGCTCACACACCCAATTTAGATTGGCTCCACACAAACTGCCAAAATCGTCCTCTCAATGCTCACGGAACTCACGTGGGTCTTCCTTCTGATGCCGATATGGGTAATTCTGAAGTGGGTCACAACGCCATTGGTGGCGGACGTATTGTTGCGCAAGGCGCAAAACTCGTTAATACCGCACTCTCAACTGGAGCACTCTTTGAAGGCGAGATCTGGCGTAAACTCTCTGGCAATGTTCGCGAAAAGAGTTCAACTCTTCACTTCATCGGACTTTTCTCTGATGGCGGTGTTCACTCTCACCTCGACCACCTCAAAGCAATGGTTGAGCAAGCTCGCAAAGAGGGCATCAAAAGCATTCGTTTCCACATCCTTCTCGATGGTCGTGACGTAAGCGAAACTTCTGCTCTCGACTACGTACTTCCTTTCGAAGATTATCTCACGAGCCTCAATGCCGAAGGCGTGTCCGCTAAAATTGCTTCTGGTGGCGGACGCATGACAATCACTATGGACCGTTACGGTGCTGAGTGGGACATGGTTGAACGCGGCTGGAATACACACGTACACGGCGAAGGTCGTCAGTTTGCTTCCGCTGAAGAGGCAATCAAAACTTTCCGTGAAGAAGATGGTTTTATTGACCAATACCTCCCGGCATTTGTCGTGGCTGAAAATGGTCAACCTGTAGGTCGTATTTGCAGTGGTGACTCGGTAATTTTCTATAACTTCCGAGGTGACCGTTCCATCGAAATTTCTCAAGCCTTCGAAGATGATGAGTTCCCCAACTTTGACCGTGGCGATCGCCCCGACGTTGAGTACTCAGGTATGATGGAATACGATGGTGATGATCACATTCCTAAACAATACCTCGTTGCGCCTCCCGCAATCGACCAACCCATGTGTGAGTTCCTTTCCGCTAATGGCGTCGGTCAACTTGCGATCTCTGAAACTCAAAAATACGGTCACGTCACTTTCTTCTTCAATGGTAACCGCAGTGGTAAATTCGACGACAAAGTCGAAGACTTCATTGAAATCCCTTCAGATGTCGGCGGATATGACTTACGTCCTTGGATGAAAGCCGTAGAAATCACTGACTACCTCGTTCCTGCCATTTGCGAAAACCGCCAACCTTTCGTTCGCGTCAACTATGCGAATGGTGACATGGTTGGCCACACAGGTAACTTTAACGCAGCTCGTATGGCTGTTGAAGTTGTGGACGTACAAGTTGGCCGCCTCATGGCTGCCGTCAAAAAAGCGAATGGCGTTTTACTCGTGACTTCTGACCACGGTAACTGTGATGAAATGTTTGAGTTCGACAAAAAAGGCGAAGTTAAACGCGGTGAGAATGGCAAAGCTAAAGCTAAGACAAGTCACACGCTCAATAAAGTACCCTTTATAGTTTACGATCCCGCAAGTCGCAATGAATTCTCTTTGAGCGAAGTACAAGACGCTGGCCTCAGCCACATTGCTGGCACCGTGTTTAACTTACTCGGTTTCCAAGCACCAGATGTATTTAACCGTACCTTGCTTGAGAAAAAATAAGCACTCATAAAGTTCAATAAAAAAGCCTCGCAAACGCGGGGCTTTTTTTATTTTTTGAAACTTACTTAAAGACTTTTTGTGCCAAAGATTTTACCAATTTATGTTCACTAGAACTCAAGTCACCTGAGAAGCTGACTTTATCTGGGGAAAGGTTTTCCAAAGTGCAATAAAGACTTAGTGCAACAAGATACGCACCTTTTGAACTGGGGTGACTCCCATCATTTTTGTACAGAGCTTTACCTAAATCTTGGTCTTTCTCCATGATAGCGCGCCAAAGTTTATTTGTTGGTAAAGGAGTCATTTTATATTTTTTTGCGCCCTCCGCAAAAGCTTCGTCTAACATGCTCTGCATTTTCTCGTAAGTGGGAGCGACTTTGATATTCTTCTTGTCACCATCTCGGCGTCCCCATGAAGTAAATAGGTAAAGCGGTATTTTATCTTTTTTGCAGAGTTCTTGAATTTGCTTTAAGCTCGCATAATAAGCCTTTCTCAAAGTGCCATAGGCCGGTGTTTGACTCTGATCTTGTAAGATGATCGCGTCCCATTTCTTCGATTTGATCAGCTCAATATTTTTGCTATCCTGCAAATGCTTTGCTAGAGTGAAGCCACCCTTGGTCACAAACGTCATTTTCCATTCACATTTCTCTGCTTTCAATAATTGCTGAAGTGTTTGACGACTTTGAGCCGTGTAAGAATTTCCAATAAATAAGATCTCTTTTGCTGATAGGCTGATGCTGAGACAGAAAAATAAAACAATAAATAAACGCATATAAACTCCTTGTGTGTTCCATTACACTACAAGAAGTCAAAAAAAAAATAAGGTGAAAATTTAAAAAAGAGGTTCTTCTAATTAAAAGAAAAGCAAAGCTGAAATCAACGTTCCCAGCCAAAAGAAAAGTGTGATTTTACCCATTTTCCTGTGTAAACCGTACTTTTTAACCGCCCCACTAAAAGTAGTAATAAGTAAGGAAACAAAAAGTAAATTAGAAAAGCTTCTATGGATAGTGAGTCGTGTTTTCATCTCAGCTGGACCTATATTAATCAATGCCTCCTCAGTGGAAATACTTGAGTAATCAAATCCAAAGCCAAATGTACTAACAACCAGTCCAACAACGGCAATCATGACAACAACAAAAATGGCGCCATTGATGCGCTTGTGTAATTTCAAATTGCCCTTGGCTGCCTGCATGATACCGTAAATCAAAAGCGGTGTCATTAAGGAAACAGAAATTTGCAGAAAGCGCAAATACATTATTTCTTTACTCATTTTTAAGTCCTTCTTAATTCGCCGCTACACTTCCACCATGTCATTAAAAGTCAAGAGGTGAAACGCAGCTAAATGACAAGTGCTTTTTCAAGTAACAATCCACTAATTATACAAAGCTAAAGATTTGTATTAATTCCTTCGTATGGGCATATTTATACTAAATCAATTGGAGTACCACATGAAAACTTTGAGCCAACGACTCATTCTTTGCTTTTGCCTAAGATATTTTTTATATATTCCGCTTTTAGCTGAAGTCAAAGAGTCGCCACCGATTGAATGGCCAAGAACTTACGAAAAAGGTGGCCATGAACTCATCGTCTACCAACCGCAAGTGGAAGCTTGGGAAAATCATAAGATCCTCAAATTTAAAGCCGCCATAAGCCTCACACCTAAAAATGAAAAAGCTCCCATGTTTGGCGCGCTTTATTTTCAGACGCGAACACTCACGCACAAAACTAAGCGATTGATCTTGCTGAAAGATCTGCAGATCTTAGAAACTCACTTCCCACAAGTGGATGAAAAACTCGCCCCCAAACTCACTTCCTTAATTAATGCAATTTTGCCCAAAGGTAAAAAAATGATCATGTCCTTGGATCGCGTTAATGCAATGGTAGACGAAGAACAAAAGATTGAAAAAGAAATAAAAGTTAACCTCGAGCCACCACCCATTTATTATAGCAATGGTGATGCCACATTAGTTATTTTCCTAGGAGAAGAAAAATTTGAAGAAATCAAAGGGACCAACCTGCTCTTTGCGGTGAATACCAACTGGGATATTTTCCTCGATAAAACGAGCTCGGAATACTTTATGCTTCACGGCGATTCTTGGCTCAAAACAAAAGACTTAAAAAAGGGGCCTTGGTCTGTCGCCAGCCAACTGCCTGCCGACCTTAATAAACTCCCCGACGATGCCAACTGGAGCGAAGTTAAAAAACGTCTCCAACCCAAGCCTCTCAATAAAGTCCCCACCATCTTTGTCAGTAATAAACCTTCCGAGTTGCTCGTTACAGATGGGGAAGCCTCATTCACTCCTATTGCTGGAACTCGCTTACTCTATGTGAATAATAGCGACGCCGACCTTTTCCTTCACTCAGCTGAAAACCTTTACTACTATTTAGTGGCGGGACGTTGGTTTAAAGCACAAAGTCTTAAGGGTCCCTGGCAAGTCGCCTCAGGAAAACTTCCTGTGGACTTCGCAAAAATCCCCGAAGATCACGAAAAATCATTTGTTCTCGCTTCCGTTCCTGGTACAGAAGATGCCAAGGCTGCAGTACTCCTAGCCAATGTACCTCAAAAAGCCACCGTCAAAAAAAGTGATGTGAATTTTGAGGCTATTTATGATGGTGAACCCATTTTCGAAGAAATAAAAGGAACTGACTCACCCTTGTATTACGCCGTTAATACCGAAAAGGCAGTCTTGCGCGTCGAAAATACCTATTATGCTTGCGATCGGGCCATTTGGTTTGTGGCTCCAAGCCCCAAAGGTGATTGGGCCGTAGCTACTCAAATCCCCGACGTCATTTATTCCATCCCCTATGATCACCCCCTACACTATGTCACCTATGTTGAAATCTATGAAGATAATGACAAGGAAGTTGTGGTTGGTTACACATCTGGTTATAACGGTAACTATGTCTACAATGACGTTGTTTATTTTGGCGTCGGCTATTGGTGGGGCCATTGTCACCACCATCATCACTGCCACTGCTATCGCCATGTCCATCATTACTCCTATGGCTGCGGTGCTCGCTACGATTATTACAAAGGTGTTTATTACCGCGGAGCCAAATATTACGGACCCTATGGTGGTGCAGGTCGACTTGCTGTCTATAATCCGTCAACAGGTACTTACGCACGTGGAGCCTATCGCTATGGCCCCTATGGCAGTTCTTACGCTATGGCCGCCTACAATCCTTACACGGATCGCTATGTCGCCCGTGCAGGAGGAAACACTCCTTATGGTTCTTGGGGGAAAGGCGTCGCCGTGGATGGCAACGATTGGGTCAAAGGCGGCTACAAATCTAATTATCAAAAATCCACTATCGGCCTCAAAAATTCTGAGGGTGCAGGCATCATTGCTGGAAAAAATAAAATCACTGGAGAAAAAGGTTTCCTTGGCAAAGATAAAAATGGCGATATTTACGTCGGTAAAGACGGCAACATTTACAAACGCGAAGATGGTGTTTGGAAAAAGCGTGAGAATGGTTCTTGGCAGAATTTCAAAAAGCCCACTACTCGACCTTCCAATGCTGTACAACGCCCCGTTACTCGTCCCAGCACGCCCGTTCAAAGACCAACAACGCGTCCCACGACACCAACACAGCGCCCCTCGACTTCTCCTGGTTTAACTCCCGTCGAACAAGACCGCCAAAGTCGAATTCGCCAATATCAATCAAGTCAACGTTCACAAATCTATAATTCTCTACAAAATTCCTCGCGCTCACGATCTATTGGCAATAGTCGAGCTAGAACTTACCAGCGTTCAAGCCGTTCAAGTCGAAGTGTAAGACGAAGATAAAAAAATTGAAGACTAGCCATATTCATGGCTAGTCACTCATGTAGCGGTCCCATAAATGGGAGAGTTCTTCGATCATTTTTTCGCCACTAATGAAGCCCCAAATTGTGAAGCCAAATGTGTGAACTCAGTCACCTTTGATACTGAACTTGAAAGAATATGTGAAAGTCATTTTTTGTGAGTATAAACTCAGCAC